>JBCBPG010000795.1:0-2348 GCA_039820865.1 Pseudomonadota bacterium | reverse complement strand
GGCCCTGCGCCTGGTGCAAACCGGCGCGGCGTCCTGGGGGGTTGACCGCCCGGCCGTGGGCATCGACCGTCCCCCGTCGTCGTCCCCGCCGGAGAGCTGCCCATGAACGGTGCCGAAGCGCTGGTCCGAAGTCTGCACGCCGCCGGCGTCGAGGTCTGCTTCGCCAATCCCGGCACCTCCGAGATGCAGTTCGTCGACGCGCTCGACCGCACCGGCCTCATGCGCTGTGTCCTCGGCCTGCACGAGAACGCGGTCACCGGCGCCTCGGACGGCTATGCCCGCATGGCCGGCAGACCTGCCGTCAGCCTGCTGCATCTCGGCGCCGGCCTGGCGAACGGGGTGGCCAACCTGCACAACGCGCGCCGCGCCCGCACGCCGATGCTGACGCTGGTGGGCGAGCATGCCAGCTGGCACCTGCCCGCCGACCCGCCGCTGGCCAGCGACATCCGCAGCCTCGCCGGGCCGGTCTCGACCTGGGTGCGCACGGCCGCACGGCCCTCCAGCATCGCCGCCGACGCGATGGCCGCCCATGCCGCCGCGCTCTCCTGGCCCGGGCGCCAGGCGGTGCTGATCGCGCCCGGCGATGCGGGCTGGGACGAGGGCGGCGTGATCGCGCCCGCGATGGCGCCCGAGGGCCCCGCCCCCCTCGACGACGACGCCCTCGACGCCGCCGCCGCCGCCCTCCGCGCGCCGGGCGAGACGCTGATCATGCTGGGCGGCAGCACCCTCGCCTCGCGCGCGGCGCTGGCCACCGCCGGCGCCATCGCCGCCGCCACCGGCGCGACCCTGATGGCCCCCACCGCCTTCGGCCGGGCCGAGCGCGGCGCCGGCCTGCCGCGGCTCGAGCGCCTGCCCTACATCGTCGACGACGCGGTGGCCCGCCTCGGGTCCTTCGCCCAGGTCCTGCTGGTCGAGCTCGCGCCCCCCGTCGCCTTCTTCGGCTATCCCGGCAAGCCCTCGATGCTGCTGCCCGAGGGCGTCGAGGTCGTGGTCCCCGCCGAGATCGACCAGGACGGGCGCGCCGCGCTCGCCGCCCTCGCCGCACGCCTCGACGTCGCGCCCGCCCCGCCCGAGCCCGCCTCGCCCGCGGCCCCCGGCCCGCGCCCGGCCGCGCCGGCGCCCGGCCGCCTCCACATCGCCTCGCTCACCGCCGCGCGGGCCAGCGCGCTGCCCGAGCGCGCCATCGTGATCGACGAGGGGATCACCGCGGGCCGCGGCCTCTGGGACGCAACCGGCTGGGGCGTCGAGCACACCTGGCTGCCGATCACGGGCGGCGCCATCGGCATCGGCCCGCCGCTCGCCCTCGGCGCCGCGATCGCCTGCCCCGACCGCCCCGTCGTCGCCTTCCAGGCGGACGGCTCGGCGATGTACACGATCCAGGCGCTCTGGTCGCAGGCGCGCGAGGGCGTGAACGTCACCACGGTGGTCTTCGCCAACCGCAGCTACGAGATCCTCAAGCTCGAGATGGCCCGCGTCGGCGCCAATCCCGGCCCCTCGGCGCTGGCGCTGGTCGACCTCGACCGCCCGACCATCGACTTCGCCGGCCTCGCCCGCGCCATGGGGGTCGAGGCCCACGCCACTGACTGCCCGGCCGAACTGGCCGGCCTGGTGGCCGAGGCCGCCGCCACCCCCGGCCCCACCCTCATCGAGGCCCGGCTCTAGGGCCGCGCCAGACACCCATGTCCCCGGTCTTCGACACCTCGATCCCGATCGTCGACGTACTCACGCTGATCGCGACGGCGCTGATCGCGGTCTGGACCTACCTCATCTCGCGCCAGGCCAACCGCATCGCTGCCCGCGCCGTCGAGGTCGAGGCCGACCGCATGCTGCTCGACTGGGCCGCCGACACGATCGACGCCATGGCCCGCGCCACCGCGCTCAGGCTCCGCGACGAGAAGGCGATCGGCCGCGACGACTTCCATGCCGAGCGCCGGGCGCTGCGCGCGCGCCTCGTCGCCGCCCATCACACCGGCCGGCTGTTCCTGAGCGAGACCGACGGCCGGCCCCACGCCGCCATCGCCGCGCTGGAGGAGGCCGCCGCCTTCCTCGACGGCCGCAGCTTCCGCTCGCCCAGGGCCGAGGACTGGCACACGACCCGCAAGGCCCAGGTCGCCACCCTCCGCACCCTGACCCACCGCTTCACCCACGCCGTCCAGGCCAGCGTCGGCGACGCCTGGCTCCACAAGTGAGCCCGCACCCTACCCGGCACCGACCCGCTGTGCCCTCTGGGCACGGGACCGCTGTGCCCTCTGGGCACGGGACCGCTGTGCCCTCTGGGCACGGGACCGCTGTGCCCTCTGGGCACGGGACCGCTGTGCCCTCTGGGCACGGGACCGCCAGGGCCCGGT
>JBCBPG010000794.1:0-2348 GCA_039820865.1 Pseudomonadota bacterium | reverse complement strand
GGCGACGGCTGGATGATGACCGGCTACATCGGCAACCCGACGCCGACCTCGCTCGAGCCCGTGGGCGTGGCGCCTGCCGATGTCGGCGACACCTCCTATGCCTCGGTCGGCTCGGACTTCTTCTTCCAGCTGATGTTCTGTGCCGCGACCGCCTCGATCGTGTCGGGTGCGGTGGCCGAGCGCATCAAGCTGTGGCCGTTCCTGATCTTCACCTTCGCCCTGACCGCCGTGATCTACCCGATCCAGGCCAGCTGGAAGTGGGGCGGCGGCTTCCTCGACGAGATGGGCTTTCTCGACTTCGCGGGCTCGACGGTCGTGCACTCGGTCGGCGGCTGGGCGGCGCTGGCGGGCTGCATCGTGCTGGGCGCGCGTCTCGGCAAGTACCAGGACGGCCGCGTCACGCCGATGCCGGGCTCGAACCTGCCGCTCGCGACCCTCGGCACGTTCATCCTGTGGCTGGGCTGGTTCGGCTTCAACGGCGGCTCGCAGCTTGCCATGGGCTCGATCGGCGACGTTGCCGACGTGAGCCGCATCTTTGCCAACACCAACACCGCCGCGGCCGGCGGCGCCATAGCGGCGCTGATCCTGACGCAGCTGCTCTATGGCAAGGTCGACCTGACCATGGTGCTGAACGGCGCCCTGGCGGGCCTGGTCTCGATCACCGCCGAGCCGCTGACGCCGAGCCTGGGCATGGCGACGCTGATCGGTGCCGTGGGCGGCGTGATCGTGGTCTTCACGGTCCCGATGCTCGACAAGCTCAAGATCGACGACGTGGTCGGCGCCATCCCGGTCCACCTCTTCGCCGGCATCTGGGGCACCATCGCCGTCGTCCTCACCAACGGGGACGCCAACATCATCGTCCAGCTGACCTCGATCGCGGTCGTGGGCGTCTTCACCTTCGTCGCCTCGCTGGTGCTGTGGTTCGTCCTCTCGATGACCATCGGCGTCCGCGTGAGCGAGGAGGAGGAGATGGCCGGCCTCGACAACTCCGAGCTGGGCATGGAGGCCTATCCCGAGTTCGGCAAGGGCTCGCAGTTCGTCTGATCCAGACCTTCCCGTGGGCGGGGTGCGCGGTGGCGCCCCGTCCCGCCTGCCCCGGCGTTCGCGCCGGGGCTTTTTTTATGCGCGCCGGGCAGTGCCCTGCCCCTACGAGCCGCCCCGCGCCGGGCTATATCTCCGCCGATGAAGGCATTTCCCCTGTTCCTCAACGTCGCCGGGCGGCGTGTCGTGATCGTCGGCGGCGGCGAGCAGGCGGCGCAGAAGGCGCGCCTCGTCGCCAAGACCGAGGCGCGGATGGTGATCGTCGCGCCCGCGCTGGAGGATGAGCTGGCCGCCCGCGTCGCCGACGGGGCCGTGCATGTGCCGGCGGTGGTGGACAGGGATGCCTTCCGCGACGTGCGCCTGGCCTTCATCTGCACGGGCTGCGCGGGCGCCGATGCCGCGATCTCGGCCGTGGCGCGCGACATGGGCGTGCTGGTGAACGTGGTCGACCGCCCCGATCTCTGCGACGTCACCACGCCCGCCATCGTCGACCGCGATCCCGTGGTCGTGGCCATCGGGACCGAGGGCACCGCCCCGGTGCTTGCGCGCCAGATCAAGACCCGGATGGAGGCGCTGCTGGAACCCACGCTCGGCACCTTCGCGGCCGAGGCGGGGCGGATGCGCGGCCGGGTCGAACGCGCGGTGCCGAAAGCGCGCCGCCGCGCCTTCTGGGAATGGGCGTTCGAGGGGCCGCGGCGGCTCTTCACGGGCGGCGATCGGGCGGGCGCGCTGGCCGCCATCGACGCCGCGCTGGCAACGGGCGAGGCCGAGGCCGCGGCCGGCGCGGTCAGCCTGGTCGATGTCGGCCATGGCGAGGCCGATCTCGTGGCGCTGCGCGCGGTCGCCCGGCTGCAGTCGGCGGACCTGGTGATCCACGACGACGCCGTCGCGCCCGGCATCCTCGAGCTCGCCCGCCGCGATGCCGAACGCGCGGTCCTCGACCCCGGCCCCGAGGCCGCTGAGACCATCGCCAGGACCGCCGCCGCCGGCGACCGCGTCGTCCTGCTCGCCGGCAAACCCTGGCCCATGGACGCCATCACCGGCGCCCTGGCCACCAAGGACATTCCCGCCGAACGCCTCGGCCCCCCGTCAGCCTGACCCGCAATCCGGGCATCATCCCGAAGGGACGGCCGGGTCAAGGATCGCCGCAGGCGACGGGCAAAGCCCGCTCGTCCTTGACGCGGCCATCCCTTCGACCCCGCTCGACCATAAGCCCCCGCGGCTTCTCCACAGCCAAGACCCCCCTCAAAACCGGCGAAACCGCCAGGCCGAACAGGAAACGGCCGGCCCCCGGGAGACCCCGCAAG
>JBCBPG010000793.1:0-2350 GCA_039820865.1 Pseudomonadota bacterium | reverse complement strand
TCGAGCGCCGGGCCAACGTGAACTGGCGCGCGGCCGAGGCCCGGCGGGCGCCCGCGCCCTGACGCCGCGGGCGCCCGCGCCCGCGCCCTGACGCGACGGGCGGCTGCGCCCGAGCCCTGACGCAACGGGCGCTGGCTCGCCGGAGAGCGTCTCGCCGGCAGGTGGCCTTGCTCGCCGTCGGGGCGCGCCCCCATCCGCGTCAGGTTAGCGCCTGACCCCGGCTCTTCTGCGAACGCTCGGCGCTGGCAGGGCGCAAGGCCCTGTCACGTCTTTCGGGTCGTTAGCGCCCGGTTCAGCGAGTCGGGCCCAACCTGACGCGGGAGGGGGCGCGCCCAGGGGCCGGTCTGCGGACGGTTGGTGCGAGGCTGTTGCGGCGCCTCGGTGACGGTGTCGGTGAGGGGGGTGCGACCAGCCGGTGCTTGCGCGCGGCCCGGTGGGTCCCGCAGTGCCGGCAGGCGCGGGCGGCGTCGAGGCCGGGGCACCCGATCACGACATGGCCCCCGCGGCCTGGGGCGCCTGCCAGTTCCACGCCCGCGCCGCCGCGGGCCGGGAAGCGGGTGCCATGGGCCTCCAAGGCGGACAGGGCGGCGGCGACAGGGGCCATCCGGGCCTCGATGTCGGCCACCCCGGCATGCGCGATCCAGGACCCCCGGGGCATCGGGGGCGGTCCCCCAGCGCGGTCAGCCGTCGTCGAAGAGCGAGGCCTGGGCGGCAGGCTTGCGGGGTGCCCGGCGCCGGGTCGGGGTCGCGCGAGACGGTCCCGGGGAGGGGCCCGCGGGCGCGGATTGGGGCGCGGACGGGGACGGGGACGCGGACGGGGATGGGGCGGCCACGGCCTGCAGCTCGCCGTCGAGAAAGCCGAGGCGGAGCGCCGTGCCGGGCGCCACCTGCGCCGCGCGGGTCAGCACGCCGCCGGCGTCGTCGCGCACGATCGCGAAGCCGCGCTTCAGCGTCTTCTCCTCGTCGAGGTTGGCGAGCAGGCGCGCCTGGGCCGCCAGCCGGTCGCGCAGCGCCGCCATCCTGCGGGTCAGCGCGGGGTCGAGGCGGGCGGCGGGGACGGCGAGACGCTCGGCCGCGGTCCGGGTGGCGCGCCGGGCGGCGGGGGCGAGACGGCGGGCGAGCGCTGACAGCGCCTCGGCCCCGCGGCGGCGCTGGGCGTCGAGGAGGCGGGGGCGCAGGCGCGCGGTGCGCTCGGCCAGTGCCGCGCGGGCGGTCTGGACGCGGGCGGTGAGGCTGCGGCCCAGCCGCTCGGCCGCGTGGTCGAGGTCCCTGCGCGCCTCGCGCGTGAGCGCCCGTGGGTCGGGCAGGCGGAGCGCGGCGAGGCGCTGGCGCCGGGTCTCGACGATCTCGGCGCCCCTCGGCAGCGCGCGGGCGAGGTCGGTCAGCCGCTGGCGGCGCCGCTCGATCCCGCGGGTCAGCGCGCGGTGGCGCCGGGCCTCGAGGTCGGCGAGCGTGGCGATCAGGTCGGCGCGCACGGGCACGGCCATCTCGGCCGCCGCCGTGGGCGTGGGCGCGCGGCGGTCGGCGGCGAAGTCGATCAGCGTGGTGTCGGTCTCGTGGCCCACGGCCGAGATCAGCGGGATGGTCGAGGCGGCGGCGGCGCGCACGACCGCCTCCTCGTTGAAGCCCCAGAGATCCTCGATCGAGCCGCCCCCGCGCGCGACGATCAGCACGTCCGGGCGCGGGATCGCGCCGCCGGGCGCCATGGCGTTGAAACCGGCGATGGCGGTCGAGACCTGCTCGGCCGTCTGCGGGCCCTGCACGGCGACGGGCCAGACGAGGACATGCACGGGAAAGCGGTCGGCGAGGCGGTGCAGGATGTCGCGGATCACGGCGCCCGTCGGCGAGGTGACGACGCCGATCACGCGCGGCAGGTAGGGCAGCGGGCGCTTGGCGGCGTCGGCGAAGAGCCCCTCGGCCGCGAGCGCCTGTTTCAGCCGCTCCAGCTGGGCGAGCAGGGCGCCTTCGCCGGCATAGGCCAGGCTCTCGATCACCATCTGGTACTTGGACTGGCCGGCGAAGGTGGTGATGCGGCCCGAGGCGATCACCTCGTCGCCCTCGCGCGGGCGGATCTCGAGCCCGCGCACCGCCGATTTCCAGACCACGCCCGCCAGCACCGCGTTCTCGTCCTTGAGGTCGAGATAGACATGGCCGTTGCGGTGGAAGGTGACGCGGCCGAGCTCGCCGCGCACGCGGACATGGCCATAGGCGTCCTCGAGCGTGCGCTTCACCCCGCGCGACAGCTCGGAGACCGTGAATTCCGGCGTGTTCGCGCCCTCGGGCGCCTCGTCGATCAGGCTCATGGGCACGAGACTAGAGCGTCTTTCGGCCCGACGGAACCGAGCGCGCT
>JBCBPG010000792.1:0-2357 GCA_039820865.1 Pseudomonadota bacterium | reverse complement strand
CCGATCGTCGCGGCAAAGGGCGCGATCGCATGGCGCGTGCCCGCGATCCGCACCTCGCGCCGCGCCAGTGGCCGGGCCACGGCGGGCACGGCGCCACCGGCCGCGGGGGCAGCGGACGCCGCGCGATCGACAGTATCGGACTCGCGGTCGGGCAAGGGCGGCAGACGCCCCTCGGGCTCGCTCATGCGCGCCTGTTAGACCCAGCCGCGCGCCGAGGCCAGCCACCATGACGCCTGCGATGACATCGGCCGGGTGGGCGGCAGGGCCCGTCGCCGGCGGGTGGGCGGGTGGGGCCGGCGGCGGGCCCTGCCGGCCTTGCGGCCCGCGGGGCCGCCGGGGTTCAGCCGATCGCCTCGACGACCGCACGCTCCAGCATATCGCCCACGGCCGAGGCATCGTCGATGCCGACCGACATCCGGATGAACCCCTCGGTGATGCCGAGCGCGGCGCGCGCCTCCGCCGCGATGGCACGGTGCGAGCTCGACGCGGGATGCGACAGCGTCGTCGCGACGTCGCCCAGCGTCGGCGCGAAGGGGATCTCGCCGGCGGCACGCAGGAAGGCGTTCACCGCCGCCCGCCCGCCCGCCAGCCGGAACGAGACCATGTTGCCCCATTGCCCGGCCAGCACCGCCTCGGCCCGGTTGTGGTCGGGATGGTCGGGCCGGCCGGGATGGAACACCGCCTCGACGCCCCGCATCCCCGCCAGCCGCCCCGCCAGCACCGCGGCATTGGCCGAGGCCTGCGCATGGCGGAGCCGAAAGGTCGTGAGCCCCCGCTCGGCCAGCCAGCAGTCGAAGGGCGAACCCGTCAGCCCCCAGGTCTCGGCCGCCTCGAAGATCGCGGCGTTGAGCGCCGGGTCCCGCGCCGCCGCCCAGCCCAGCAGCACGTCCGAATGCCCCGACAGGAGCTTGGTGACCGAATGCAGCACGATGTCGGCACCACGCTCGAAGGCGGGAAAGCCGAGGGGCGTGGTAAAGGTGTTGTCCACCGTCAGCAGCGCACCGGCATCGCGGGCAGCGGCGGCGATCCCGTCCATGTCGGCGATCCGGATCGTGGGGTTCGAGACGACCTCGACCACCACCATCCGCGTGTTGGCCCGCATCGCCTGCCAGACCATGTCGGCATCGGTGGTGTCGACCAGCGTCGTCTCGATGCCCATCCGCGGCAGCTCGCGCGTCATCAGCCGCGCCGTCCGGCCATAGAGCTGGTCGGAGGCCACGACATGATCGCCGGCTCTCAGCACGCCCAGCAGCACCGCCGCGACCGCGCCCATGCCCGAACCCGTGACCGTGCCCGTCAGCGTCGGATCGCCCGAGGCCGCGGCCAGCCCCTCCAGCGCGTCGATCCGGGACGCGAGCGCGGTGGCGTTCGGATGCCCCTCGCGCGTGTAGGTATAGCCCGGCGCGGTGCCGTCATAGGTCGCGTCCAGCGCGTCGGCGTCGTCCGTGCGGTAGACCACCGAGGGCCAGATCGGCGTGACCATCGGCCAGCTGGACGAGGGCGGCGCGGCCGGGCGGAGCGGCAGGGCGGGGCGGCAGGGGGCCGCGCGGTCGGGTCGGGGGGCGTGGTCGTCCATGGGCGCGCTCCGTCGGATCCAGGGCTGGGCCCCGCGGGGCCGGGCGGCGACAGCGGGCCGTCGCACAGGCCCCGACGTTTTTCAGGGTATCGCAGGGCGCGCAAGAACGCCTAGTCTCTGGCTGCGGCACACCTGCCGTCTCAACGCCCGGCCCCCATGTCCCGCCCTGCCGTCCTTCCCGCCCCCTGCCCCACCGCCCGTCGCACGAGAGCCGCGGGATGAAGGGGCTCGCCGGCATCCTGGCCTGGCGGCTGTTCCTGGGCCTCGTGACGCTGGTCGCGATCTCGCTGGTGATCTTCGGCGCGATCGAGGCGCTGCCGGGCGACCTGGCCGAGGCGCGGCTCGGCCAGTCGGCGACGCCCGAGACGGTGGCGGCCTTTCGCGCCGAACTCGGCCTCGATCGCCCGGCCTATGTCCGCTATCTTGAGTGGCTCTCGGGCATGGTGACGGGCGATCTCGGCGTCTCGCTCGCCAACGGCCAGCCGGTGGCCGACCTGATCGCGGCGCGGCTCGGCAACACGCTGTTCCTGGCGGCGGTGGCGGCGGCGGTCGCGGTGCCGCTCTCGATCGGGCTCGGGATCCTCGCCGCGCTCTATCAGGGCTCGTTCTACGACCGCGCCGTCAGCGTCATCACGCTGACCTCGATCTCGTTCCCCGAGTTCTTCGTGGCCTATGCGCTGACCTTCTATCTCACCGGCTTCGACGTGAGCCCGATCGTCCAGTGGATCGCGGGCTCGGACACGGGCTTCCGCTCGATGGCCGATGTCGCGCCGGGCACGGG
>JBCBPG010000791.1:0-2373 GCA_039820865.1 Pseudomonadota bacterium | reverse complement strand
GGCAGGCGGCGGCACCAGGTGTCGGCCAGCGCCGAGGGGGGCGCCAGCACGATGCGCCCGCGCGTCTCCCTGCCCTCGGCCGCCGTGGCATAGGCGGTGGGGCCGAGATCATGGCCCATGGCGCGATAGGTGTCGCAGAGCTTGATGAGCGCCCCGTGCAGCCAGATCGTCTCGTCATAGCCGGCCGCGCGCAGCTCCATGATCAGCCGCTGCGCCTTGCCGAGGGCGTAGGCACCCACGGCATGCGCCCGCTCGGGGAAGGTCGCGAGGCTGTCGAGCAGCTTCTGCAGTTCGGCATGCGCGGGCGGGTGGTGGAAGACCGGCAGGCCGAAGGTCGCCTCGGTGACGAAGAGATCGCATTCGACCAGCTCGAAGGGCGCGCAGGAGGGATCGGCCCGGCGCTTGTAGTCGCCCGAGACGACCGCCCGCCGCCCGCCCGCCTCCAGCACCACTTGCGCCGAGCCCAGCACATGGCCCGCCGGGACAAGGCGGAGATCGACACCCCCCACCCGCAGCCGCTCGCCATAGCCGAGCCGCTGGACGGCGCCGAAAGCCTCCGCGCCATAGCGGACCTCGGCGATCTGCACCGTCTCGGGGCTGGCCAGCAGATGCGCGTGACCCGGCCGGCAGTGGTCGCCATGGGCATGGGTCACGACCGCCCGCTCGACCGGGCGTACCGGGTCGATGTGGAACCCGCCCGGCGGGCAGTAGAGCCCCTCATCGGTCAGCGTGAGCAGCGCATCGGCCATGGCGGGCAGGTGCGGCCGCGATCGGCCCGGTCAAGGGGCAGGGGAGGCCCGCCGCCGGGCCGTCCCGGTCTCCGGTCGCGCGGTATGCTTGCTGCGGCGTCGCGGGCTCGGCTATCGGGGGGGCGCGGCGTGGGGCCGCCGGGGGCCTGGGGCATGCGCATCAACTTCCTCTTGCCCGCGGCCAATCCCTCGGGCGGCGTCAAGGTCATTGCGATCTATGCCGAGCGCCTGCGCGCCCGCGGCCATACCGTCACCATGGTCGGCCGGCCGATCCCCAGGCCCGCCTGGCGCTATCGCCTGCGCCTTGCCATGGCCGGGAGGCGCTGGCAGCCGGTCCGCCTCGACCACTTCGCGCCCCGCGGGCTGGAGCCCAGGATCCTCGAACGCTTCCGCCCGATCGAGGCGCGCGACCTGCCCGATGCCGACGTCTCGATCGCCAGCTGGTGGGAGACGGTCTTCATGCTCTCGGCGCTGCCGCCGGAGAAGGGCGCCAAGGTCCATTTCGTCCAGCACCACGAGATCCACGACCACATCCCCGTCCACCTCTCGCGGGGCGCGCATCTGCTGCCGATGCGCCGGATCGCCATCGCAGGCTGGCTGGTCGACGTGCTGGCGCGGGACTACGGGCAGACCGCCGTCGACCTCGTGGCGAACAGCGTCGATCCCGCACAGTTCCACGCCCCCCCGCGCGGCAAACAGCCGGTGCCGACGGTCGGCCTCTTCTACTCGATCAAGGAATTCAAAGGTCTGGAGGTCAGCCTTGCCGCGATCGAGGCCGCGCGGCGCCGCGTGCCCGACCTCCGCGTCCTCGCCTTCGGGCAGGACCCGATCGTGCCGCACCGCCCGCTGCCCAGGGGCGCGCGCTACACCGCCAACCCGGCGCAGGAGGCGATCCGCGAGATCTATGCCGGCTGCGACGCCTATGTCTTCGGCAGCCACAGCGAGGGGTTCGGCCTGCCGATCCTCGAGGCGATGGCCTGCCGGACGCCGGTGGTGGCGACGCGCACGGGCGCTGCGCCCGATTTCATCGAGGAGGGCGTGTCGGGCCATGTCGTCGACGTCGGCGATGCCGAGGCGCTGGGCGCCCGCCTCGCCGATGTCGTCAGCCTGCCCGATGCCGACTGGCGTGCGATGTCCGCGGCCGCGCATCGCCGGACGACCGAGTACAGCTGGGACGACGCCACCGACCGTTTCGAGGCGGCGCTAGAGCGTGCGGTGGCCGAGCGCTCGGGCCTCGACATCGGCATCGTGCCCGAGGGGTGAAACGGAAACGGGCCGCGCCATCGCTGCGCGGCCCGTCAGTGTCGGTTGGTGCGCCCTGGCGGCGCGCCCGGTCTCAGTCGATCAGGGCGAGGCTGCCGGCCGAGGCGCGGCCGTCGCGGCCGGTCTCGAGCTCGAACTCGACCTTCTGCCCGTCGTCGAGACGGTCGATGCCGGCGCGCTGCAGCGCCGAGATGTGGACGAAGACGTCCTTGCCGCCGGCGTCCGGCTGGATGAAGCCGAAGCCCTTGGTGGCGTTGAACCATTTCACGGTGCCAGTGGCCATGCCGTGTCTCCTGTATCAGTATCGCTGCCCACGGTATGCGGCAGCCCGGCTCAGTCAGGGATCGAGACACTGCAGCCG
>JBCBPG010000790.1:0-2381 GCA_039820865.1 Pseudomonadota bacterium | reverse complement strand
CCGGTGATCGTGGATCTCTCGGGCCTGGCGGACGGCGCGCTGACGACCGAGGTCACGGCCACGGTGGGCGTCGACAGCGTGACGGTTGCGGGGCCGGCGCTGCAGCTTTCGGCCAACCCCTCGGCGGATGACGACGGCAACCTGGCGCTGACGGCGCCGGATACCGAGATCGGTCTCGTGGAGCTCACGTCGGTGGTGCTGACGGTGGCCGGCCTCGACGCCGACGCGTCCGCCGAGGTCACCGTGACCGACAGCCAGGGCGCCACGGTGAGCGCCACGACGAGTGTCGACGGCGATGTCGTGCTGGATCTCAGCGCGCTGGCTCCCGGCGCGCTCGCGACCTCGGTCCGCGCCACCGATCCGTTCGATGCGACGGTCGAGGTGGCGGGGCCCGGGCTTTCGCTCGAGACCGTACCACCCGGGGGCAATTTCTCCAGCGAAACCAGGGCGCTGTCGATCGATCTCGGCGCGGACACCTTCTCGTTCGCGGCAACGGTGCTGCCCTTCGGCGACTCGCTGACACAGGGCGTGGTCGACGATGACGAGGGCGACCCGGAGCGTGCCTTCAACGAGGGCTATCGCCGGCCGCTGCACGAAGACCTGCTGGACCAGGGGGTCTGGATCGACTTCGTGGGACGGACGTCCTCGGGCAATCCGGACTTCATCGATCCCGATCATTCGGGCTATCCGGGGCAGCGGCTTTCGCGGGTGGTCACGAACGAGCAGGAGCGTGACTCAGACTTCGATGCCACGCTCGCAGAGCTGACACCGGACATCACGCTCTTCATGATGGGCTCGAACGACATCTTCCGGATGCCGCTCGACCTCAACCGTATTCGCGACAGCGTCGATGACATCGCGACCGTGATCGACCAGTTCTACGCGATCGCCGGGTCCGAGGGGCGCTATCTCGTCATCTCGGAGATCCCGCCGGCGACGATCAACGGCGTGCCCGCCGAATGGGCCGAGTACTACAACCAGGGCTTCAGCATCGTGAACGGCGAGCCGGTGGTCGGCGATGTCGGCAACGGGACCTTCGAGCCGGGGATCCGCCAGGTCGTCGAGGCGCGCCAGGCGGATCACCCGACGCTCCTGTTCTTCGACTCGCCGACGGGTCTCGACGACCTGGCGTCGGACGAGTTGCACCTGCTGCCTTCGGGCTATGCCGAGTATGCCGAGGCCCTGAGCGCCTTCCTCGAGACCAATATCGGCTTTTCGGGCGGCACGATCGGCGGTCTGGGCGCCCAGCTCGGCGGGATCGATGACGTGATCGGCGGCTCGGCGGGCGATCTGATCAGCGGCAGCGCGGTCGAGAACCAGATCGCGGGTGGCGCGGGGAACGACGTGATCCTCGGCCTTGCCGGCGACGACGTGCTGGACGGTGGCCAGGGCAGCGACCGCGTGAACGGCGGTGCAGGCGCCGATACGATGATCGGCGGGGCCGATGGCGACGCCTTCGTCTTCGGGACCGACTTCGCCCAGGGCTCGGGGGCGGCGAACGACAGGGTCGCCGATTTCGGGGATGGCACGGACTGGCTGATCTTCCCGGAACTGTTCGACGGCCGGGTGACGGCGACGGACGGGGCGGGCGGTGCCGTGGTGCTGAGTGTCGATGACGGCACCGGCGGCGTGCTGGGCCTGATCGAGGTCGAGGGCACGGGGGCGGCGGCGCTCAAGGGCGCCGCGCTCGGCGGCGGCACCTTCGAGCTGACGACCGACCCGGTGCTGGTGCAGTACCTGCCCGAGACCGACAGCCTGTTCGCCTGACAGGCAGGGGCTGCCCCGGGCGCCATCGTGGTGTGCCCGGGGGTCGCCCGAGCCTCGCAGGTGCTCCAGGCTGGTCCCGGGGCTGCGTCGAGGCGGGACAGTCCGGCGGCGTGTCGGAGCGTCGCGCCGCCGCCAGTCCGCCGAATCATGCCGTCGTGCTACGCCGTGAACGGGATTTTCAGACGTCTGCGGAGTGACAGTGCAGTTTATCGCGTTTGACGAGGCGACGGCGCGGCCGTGGGACGTGGTGATCGCGGGTACGAGCTTCGCGGCCTCGTTCTTTGCCCATGCGCTGCGGGGCAGGGGGCTCGGCGTCCTCTTTGTCGAAAAGGGCGGCATGCTGAGCCATGCCGACATGCTGGCCGACCGGCTGCGCGACCGCTATGCGGCGATCCCGCAGGACAATCGCTCGCCGCATCGCAAGGACTGGACGGTGCTGCACCAGTTCGGCGGCTGCTCGAACTGCTGGTGGGGCAACGCGCCCCGGCTGCATCCGAGCGATTTCACTCTCCGCAGCGACCATGGCGTCGGCGTGGACTGGCCGGTCGGCTACGACGTGCTCGAGCCGTATTTCGTGCGCGTCGAGGCGATGATGGAGGTGGCCGGCGGCGATG
>JBCBPG010000789.1:0-2382 GCA_039820865.1 Pseudomonadota bacterium | reverse complement strand
GGCGCCGAGGACCGCGAGCGCTTCTACGAGCAGGTCCCGGGCGTCGAGCGCATGCTCCGCCGCGAGGGCATGCATTTCGTCAAGATCTGGCTCGACGTCAGCCGCGCCGAGCAGATGCGCCGCATGCTCAAGCGCGAGGCCGACCCGCTCAAGCACTGGAAGCTGAGCCGCATCGATGTCGAGGGCCTCGCGCTCTGGGACGCCTATGGCCGCGCCGTCGCCGAGATGTTCCGCCGCTCCCACGCCCCCCAGCACCCCTGGAGCGTGATCCGCGCCGACGACAAGCGCCGCGCCCGGCTGGCGGCGATCCGGCTGGTGCTGTCGGGCATCGACTATGCCGGGCGCGACGACCGCGCGGCACGGGCACCGGACCCCGCGATCACCGGCGATCCCTCGCTCCTGCCCCAGGGCGACGGCTGAGAGGCGGCTGGAAGACGGCTGAGAGACGGCTGGGAGACGGCCGCGGGCCGAGCGGCGGGGCGTCCTCCCTTGAACGTCCCGCCTGCGCCGCCATCTGCGGATCATGACCACCGACGCCCTGCCCCGCCCCGAGACCGAACCGCAGTTCTACGAGGGCGTGCGGCTGCGCCGTGTCGCGGCCTTCGTCGTCGACCTCGGCGCGATCCTGGTGCTGACGGGTGGCGTGGCGCTGATCGGGATCGTGATCGGCCTGCTCACCTTCGGGCTCGGCTTCGCCTTCCTGGTGCCTGCCTTCGCGCTGACCGGCATCGCCTACCGCACCACGCTGATCGCCGAACGCTCGGCGACGCTCGGCATGATGCTGATGGGAATCGAACTCCGCGACGCCGCCGGACGACCGCTGACGCTGCCGCTCGCCTTCGTGCACACCTGTGCCTTCACGGCGATGTTCTACCTGCCGCCGGTGCTTGTCGCGAGCCTCGCCTATGCCGCCCTCAACCGGCGCGGGCAGACGCTGCACGACGCGCTCGTGCAGGTCGTCATGATCAACCGCCCGGCGTGACTCGGGCGCCATTGCGGGGCGGTTGTGCACGCTTTGCTAACCATCTTGGGTCCACGCATGAGGTGACAGGCGGATTTTTCCTGTTACCGTCTTCGAACGCGGACTGTTCCGCGGGCGGTCGAGACCGCCGGGCCTCGACGGGTTGGTTTGCGGGGGCCGGCAAGCAGAGAACCTGATGTCGCACCACGAGAGCGCGCTCAAAGCCCAGTTCTACCTCACCGCGCCACAGCCCTGCGCGTATCTCGACGGTCGCGAGGAGCGGAAGGTCTTCACCACGCTCCAGGGCCCGAACGCGGTCGGCGTCAACAACGCGCTCTCGCTCAAGGGCTTCCGGCGCTCGCAGTCGGTGATCTACCGGCCGGCCTGTGTCGGCTGCTCGGCCTGCATGTCGATCCGCATCCCCGTCGCCGACTTCACGCCCAGGCGCACCCAGCGCCGGCTGATCCGGCGCAATGCCGATCTCGGCGTGCGCACCTGCGAGGCCTGGGCGACCGAGGCGCAGTTCGCCCTCTTCCGCCGCTATCTCGACGACCGCCATGCGAGCGGCGGCATGGCGGACATGGACGCCTTCGACTACGCTGCGATGGTGGACGAGACGCCGGTCAACTCGGTCGTGGTCGAGTATACGGCCGATGCCGCCGCGCCCGACTTCGCGCCGATCCCCGAGCCCGAGCCGTCCGTCCTCCCGGGCCCCGACGATGCGGCCTGCCGGTCCGGCGGCTGCGCGAGCGCGCGTGCGGGAGAGACGGGAGAGACGGGCCTGCCACGAAACCGGCTCGTCGCCTGCTGCCTGTCCGACATCCTCGCGGATGGCCTGTCGATGGTCTACTCGTTCTTCGAGCCGGGCGCGCGGTCGCGCTCGCTCGGCGCCTTCATGATCCTCGACCACGTGCGGATCGCCCGCGAGATGGGGCTTCCTTACGTCTATCTCGGCTACTGGGTCGCGGGCTCGCCCAAGATGCACTACAAGGTCGGCTACCGGCCCTTCGAGCTCTGCGACGGTGCCACCTGGCGGCGCTTCAACGGCCTCGACGAGTACCGCGCCTGGCGCGCCCGCCGCGCCGGCGAGAACCGCGACCCCCTCGTCGACTGACCGCCCCGCACCCGTGATGTCGAGGTCCTCGGCCACCCCGCGCCACAGGCGGTAGACGGGGGCGGGTCGGGCATCGCGGCGCGGCAGGCGGCGCGCCTGCGCCCGCGTCCCGGGACCATGCCCCGTCCTCTGCCCGCGCTCGCCCGGATCCCCCCTGACCCTCCGAAGGGGAATGCCCGGCGCCGAGCGTCCCGCTTCCTCTCGCAGCGGCGCCTTCCACGCCCCCTACACGGTGTCGCCCGACCCCGCGGCCAGCGACACCGCAAGACCCATCGCGGCGACCAGCCGCGATTCCGCCTGGCTCGCG
>JBCBPG010000788.1:0-2385 GCA_039820865.1 Pseudomonadota bacterium | reverse complement strand
TCGACCCGCTCGACCTCGCGCGCGACCAGGCCATAGGCGACATAGGAGGCGCCGACGCCGCCATGCTCCTCGGGGATCGCGACGCCCAGCAGGCCCTGCGCCCCCATCTCGGCAAAGATCGCCGGATCGGTCACCTCGTCGGCAAAGGCGGCGATGGCGCGCGGCGCCAGCCGGTCCTCGGTAAAGGCACGGGCGGCATCCCGGATCATCCGCTCGTCGTCGGTGAGCAGGTCCTCGAGGAGGAACGGGTCCTCCCACTCGAAACGGGCGGGCCGCGGCGCGCTCTGCCCGGGCGTGGCGGCGATCGGGCTCTGCTCGTTCATGACGGCTCCTGCGGCTGGTGGATCGGTTTGCAGGCCCGATCCTACCCGCAGCGGGCAGCGCTGCCAACGCGGCCCTCCGGCCCCGGGACGCCAGGATCCGCGCCCGGCCGTGCCCGATCCGTGAGAGCGGGCGGCACCGGACGGGTCGGGATCGGGCAAGGCCGGACCGGACGGGGCCGGACGGGGCTGGACGCGACCGGGCGGGACGGGATCGGACGGGACGCGCCCGGGCGGGACGCAACCGGGCGGGACGCGACCGGGCGAGAGGGGACCGGGCGGGACGCAACCGGGCGAGAGGGGACCGGGCGGAGCATTGCTGCGGGAGGGGCATTGCCGCGGCGCGCCGCGCCCGCTACCTCGCGTGGCCATGTTGGGGTTTCGCGATCGTCTCTGGCCGCCCGGGGTGCGCCTGCCGTTCCTGCGCCTGACGGCCGGCCTCGTCGTCGCGCCGCTGGCCGCCAGCGCGGTCGTCGCCGTCGCCGCCTATGTCATCGCGGGCATGACCGAGCCCACGCGCATCCTGGTGATGGCGGTGACCGAGGATGCGACGATCGCCTTCGCCGGCGTCGCGCTGGTGCTGATGGTGATCGTGGTGATCCCCTGCATCCTCCTCTTCGGGCTGCTCGGCTGGCGGAGCGCGCTGGTCTGGTCGCTCACCGGCCTCATCGCCGGCGCCAGCGCGGCCGGCGCGATGGGCATGGCGCAGGGCGCGGCGCTGGAGGTCGCGGCACCGGTGGGCGGCGTGGCATCGGTCGTCCTGCTGCTGACCACCCGCGCCGTCGCCGGCATCCGCCGCAGCCCCCGTACCCGAAACGAGGCGCCCGACGACCCTGCCACCGCAGACCCGCCAGGCTGACCCCTGCCGGCCCGACCCGCCGCCGGGCTGACGCCCTGCCCGTCTGACACCCCGCCAGTCTGACCCGCGGCCAATCTGACACCGCGCCGGCCCCCGCCGGGCCGACACCCCCGCCGGGCCGATGCCAGGGGCCAGGCTCCACCCGTCGAGGATCGACGGGGCCTCGCCCCCTCCCCCGTCCGGCCGGGCACCAGGCGGTGCGTCTTTCGCGAACGCGGGGCCATCTCTGCATGCAACGGAGCACGGCGGGGACGGCCGCGCCCCGCAACCAGCCCGTGCGAGGGCCCGCCGGCGACCCCTCGCGGCGGCGGGTCGACCGAGCGGCCACACCGGTCCGGCGGCCCCTGCCCGGCGGCCGGCGGGCGCCCGGTACAGCGGGCGAGAACCTGGCCGGGCCGGGCGCGCCTATCCCGGGCTTGCCACGGGCGCCGAGCCCGCCCGCCGCCACACCGTCGCCGGCCGCGCGCCGGCCGCACCCAGCGCCCGCCGTGCCGCCGCGCTGTCGAACCCCGGCAGCGCGACCAGGGCATCCAGCACGGCCGCGCCCTCGGCATCCCCAGTGGCGCCGGCGGGCATCACCAGCCGCTGGCCGCCCAGGTCCTCCAGCAGCCAGGCCGCGCGTTCCGGTGCCGCCGGATCGTCGACCACCGAGACGGCGGCGAGCGTGTCCAGCAGCACCACGCCGCCACTCTCGGGCCCGAAATAGCCGACGGCCCCCTCGCGGAGCGCCGCGATCCCGCTGCCGGCCACGCGCCGCGCGGGCAGGCCGGCGCCGTTCGCACCGAGGGGTCCGGCGCCGGGGCCGCCACGCTCGGGCCCGGCACGCACCTCCAGCCGGTGGCGCCGCCAGGCGGCGATCAGCCAGGCACCGCCACCCGCCGTCAGCACCAGACCGAAGAGCCCGCCGGCCACCGTCCCGCCCGCGACCCCGCTCACCAGCGCCAGGCCCAGCGCCAGCACCGCCGCCGCCACCGCCGCCTCGATCCGCCTGCCGTCCACCGGTCCCGTCACGCCGGATACGCCGAGGGGTGCCCCGGGGAGTGCCCCGGGGAGTGCTCCGGGGGGTTCTCCGGGGGGTTCTCCGGGGGGGTCTCCGTGGGGTGCGCCGGGGGGTGCGCCGAAGGCTGGGCCGGAGGCGCTCCGGGCTCGGCCGCCCCCCAGTCGCCCAGCACGCTCTGCCAGAGCGCGATGGCCGCGACCGCGGCG
>JBCBPG010000787.1:0-2388 GCA_039820865.1 Pseudomonadota bacterium | reverse complement strand
GAGGACGCCGTGGAAGTTCACGTCCATCAGCCGGCGCCAGTTCCCGATCTCGCCCCAGGGCGTGGTCGTCAGCCCCCCGATGCCGGCGTTGTTCATCAGGAGCGCGACCGGCCCGGCGGCAAAGGCCGCATCCGCCAGCGCCTCGACCGAGGCATCGTTGGTCACGTCGTTGGGCTGGCCGATGACGGGCGCACCCGGTGCGACGGCCGCGGTCTCGGCGACGGCCTCGTCCAGCGCCGCGCCGGGCAGGTCGGCAAGGACGACGCCGAGGCCGGCCCCGGCGAAACGCCGGGCGGCGACGCGCCCGACGCCGCTGGCCGCCCCGGTGACGACGGCGATGCCGCCCTCGCCGGTCGCCTGGTGGTACATCACCCGCCCTCCGTCATGCGTCGCCTCAGCCGATGGCGGCGAGGATAGCCGAGGCCCGGCGCGGCGTCGCGGTAAGGCGACGATCAGGCCGCGTTGGGCTGCGTTCGGGCCGCGTTCGGGCGGGCCGGGTTCGGGCGGGGCGCCGGCAGGGCGATGGCGCGGTCGGCCCAGCGCGAGGCCACGGCATCGTCGTGGGTGACCAGCACGATGGCGGTGCCGGTCTCGACCACGGTCGCGGCGATCAGCGCCATGACCTCGGCCTGGGTGATCGGGTCGAGGCGCGAGGTCGGCTCGTCGGCCAGCACGACCGAGGGCGCGATGCTGAGCACCCGCGCCAGCGCGATCCGCTGCAACTCGCCCCCCGAGACGCCGTCCGGCCGGCGCTCCAGGATCGCGGGCGCGATCTTGAGGCGCCTCAGCAGGTCGCTGAGGACACCGCGCTCGACCCCGTGCAGGCGCCTCACGTCGTCCAGCGCCCGGCCGAGCGTCACCGACGGCGGGAAGGCCGCCGGCGGGTCCTGGTAGAGTTTCTGGACACCGGTGCGCCCGACCCCTGGCGCGCGGCGGACCGTGCCGGCGGCGGGCGGCAGCAGCCCCGCGAGGACGTCGAGGAGCGAGGTCTTGCCCGACCCGCTCTGCCCGCTGATCGCGATCTTCTCGCCGGCGCCGAGGGCCAGGTCGAACTCCTCGACCAGCCGGCGGCCGCCGCGATCGACGGCGACGCCCTCGGCCTCCAGCACCGGCGCGCCGATGGCGGCGGCGGGCGGGCGCGGCCAGGCCTCGGGCGCGGCGGCGACGAAGGCGCGCGCATAGGCCGAGCGGGGCGTCGCCAGCAGGTCCCCGACCGGCCCGGCCTCGACCAGCGCGCCGTCCTTGAGCAGCATCGCCTCGCCGCCCAGCCGGCGCGCGACGGTGACGTCATGGGTGATCGCGAGCAGACTGCCGCCCTCGGTCGCGACACCCGCCAGCAGCGCGATCACGGCGTCGCGCCGGTCGGCATCGAGCCCCTTGGTCGGCTCGTCGGCGATCAGGATCGGCGCGCCGCCCGCGGTCGCCGCGGCGAAAGCCACCCGCTGGGCCATCCCGCCCGAGAGCGCGCCGGGCAGCCGCCGCTCGGCCCCCGTCAGGCCGAGGGTGGCGAAATCCGCCGCCGTTGCGCGCGCTGCCTCGCGCCCGCCGCGCCCGGCGACCAGGCGGTGCGTCTCGGCCACCTGGGGGGCGGCGGCCATCAGGGGATCGAGCGCGCGCCACGGCTCCTGCGGCAGCATCGCGACCTTGCGACCCCAAAGCGTCGCGCGCGCGCGCTCGGGCAGCGTGTCGATCCGCTCGCCGCCGAGCCAGACCGTGCCGCTGGCCGTCAGCCCGCGCGGCAGGGCGCCCAGGATCGCCTGCGCCATCAGGCTCTTGCCCGCGCCCGTCTCGCCCATCACGACGAGGGTCGCGCCCTCGGGCAGCTCGAAGCTGATCGGCGCCAGCAGGCGGGTGTCGCCGGCCGTGACCGTCAGGCCCTCGACCGCGATGGCGGGCGCGCCCGTCATGGCCGCCGCCAGCCGCCGACGGCCAGATGCAGCGCCAGCACGGTGATCACCAGGCAGGCGACCGGCTGGAGGATCAACCAGGGCGCCTCGCGCCAAAAGGGCAGAAGCTCGGTCATCATCACCCCCCACTCGGCCGTCGGCGGCCTGATCCCGACGCTGACGAAGCCCAGCGCCGCGACCGCCGTCACCGCCGTCGCCGCCCCGAAGGCCGCGATGGTCATGAGCCCCGGCACGAGGTCCGGCACCAGGTGGCGGCGGACGATGTAGGCAGGGCCGAAGCCGAGCAGCCGCGACGCCTCGATGGCGGGCGCCGCCAGCGCCACGCGGGCGCGCTGGCGGGTGTAGCGGAAGTACTCGACCCAGAGCGTCAGCGAGATGCCGACATAGAGCGCCCACCACGAGCCCGGCGCGATGGCGGCCAGCATCAGCACGAGCAGCAGCCCCGGCAGCGCCAGCACCGCGTCGGCCAGGACACCGAGCG
>JBCBPG010000786.1:0-2393 GCA_039820865.1 Pseudomonadota bacterium | reverse complement strand
GGGCCGATGCCGGGGCCGATGCCGGGGCCGATGCCGGGGCCGATGCCGGGGCCGATGCCCGCCGGGCCCGGCGCCCCCCGGCCGGCGCAGCACCGCCCGACCACCCGCGACAGGTCAACAAGCGGCAAGGAGAAGGTCATGACCCGTCTTCCAGGCCATGCAGCCGCCGCGACCGCCGGCCTGCCCGCGGCCGCCGTCACGCTGCCCGGCGCCTTCGTCACCGACGAGGCCACGCTTGGCGCCGGCAACCAGATCGACAACCCCGACGGCATCGCCATCGTCGGCAACACCCTCTACGTCGTCGCCGAGACCGGCGCGAACGAGGGCCTCTTCACCATCGATCTGGTGACCGGCGACACGGTGTTCCTCGGCACCTCGTTCCTGCCGGCCTTCGACCCCTCGACGCTGACGAGCGTGGCCAGCGGCACGCTGACGCCGAACCAGCGGGAGAGCTTCACCTTCACCTCGCCCACGGCGGGTCTGAACTTCGCGCCCGGCGACGGTCTCTTCGTCGCCATCGACAACACGGTGGGCGCGGGGACGCCAAACCCGTCTCTCGCCATTGTGGATGCGGACGGCTTCAATGGGTTCGCCAGCGTCGCCGACCTCCGGTCGCCCCTCGGCGACGGTGAGGCGCCGGCGCTCGCGGGCGTCGTACGTGCGGGCGGGGCGATCGAGATCAACGTCTCGGGTGATGGTGACAGCTTCTTTTTCGGGCCACCGACCCATGACGAGACGGGCGATTTCGAGGTCTTCCTCGCCACCGGCGACGGCCTGGTCGACGTACTCCCCTCGGTTTTCACCGGTTTCACGAGCATCGCGGCCACCGAGGACTCGATCTTCATCGGCGGCGAGGTCCCGGCTAGCGAGGGCCTGATCATCGAGTTCGATGGGGCGACCTTCGACGGCCGCTTCCTCGTCGTGACGAACGAGGCGGATAGAAGCCGAGCGAGGTCCTGGTGATCGACCCCGAGACGCTGGAGCTCGTCGCGGCCCTCCAGAACATCATCCCGGACGGGATCGACGAGCCAACGGGCCTCGCCTTCCTGCCCGGCGTCGGCCTGGTCTTCGCCGTGGACGATCCGGCGTTCAACGCGCCCGGCTTCATCGCCTCGCAGGTGCCGCTGCCGGCGCCGGCGCTGCTGCTGCTGGGCGGCCTCGCGGGGCTTGCCGTGATCGGGCGTCGCCGCGCGGCCTGAGCCCGCCCGCCAACCGGTCGCACCCGGGCAGTCGGGCGCGACAACGCCGTGCCGCACCCTGACATCGACATGGAGAGATCGCGTGACCCATCGCCTGCCGGCGGCCCTTGCCGCGCTCGTCGCCCTCACCCTCGCCCCGCCGGCCGGGGCCGCCGTCATCGACCTCCGCTTTGCATTGACCGATCTCACGCCGGCCGCCGACGGGATCGGCGCGCGGGTGCGCATCGGCCTCGACACCAGCGTGCCCGGCACCCCGGAGGGCCCCAACGGCTTCGTTTACGAAGATGCCGTGACGGAGGTGCAGATCGACTTCGTCGACGACGTCGGCACGATCGTCGATACCATCACCATCCTGCCGACCGGCATGAACGATCTCAACCTGCTCTCGATCGTCAACGACTTGGACGGTGAACCCCTGGGCCTGGAAGGCCAGCTGGTGGACGGCCTTGTTGTTTCGACGGGATCCCTGTCGAACATCATCAGCGACAGTCCCTTCCTGGAGGCACCGGCCGGGATCGACCTGGCCCTGCTCAGCGAAGGATCGGCGATCTCGAGCGCCGCGCTCAGCGACCTCGACCAGATCGCCTTCGAAGCCCTCGCGCGCGGGGACATCGAGGACGCGCTCATAAGGAACGAAGCCTTCATCGCCGCCTTCGGTATCGAGCCGTTCATTCCCGGCGTCTTCGACATCGAGGACGTGCTCTCGAGCCCGGCCGACAACAGGTTCACGGCCAACGTCGCCACGGTCGTGCCGCTGCCGGCGCCGGCGCTGCTGCTGCTGGGCGGGCTCGGCGCGCTGGCGCTGGCCGGCCGGCGCCGCACCGTCTGACCCGGCCCCGCCGCAACCGTTCCGACGCGCCCGGGGTCCCTGTCCGGGCGCGCGCATCCTTCCCGCCCGCCATGCCGGGCACCGACCGGCGGCCGGTCAGCGATACGCCGATGGCTGCGTGACGCTGACCCGACCTGCGCTTCGGTCCGTACACGGTCGGCCGTCTCTCCGGCGACGCGCCCGCGACCGCTTCGACGTCGTCGTCGCGCTTCCGGCCCCGGTGGCGTCCCTACAATCGCCCCCCGCTTCAGGGGCGGTTGGCCAGCGAGAACTTGCCCGCCGCGCTCACCACCACCATCAGCCGGTCGGCAACGCCGCGGCGCTCCAGCGCGGCCTCGATCGCGCGGCGGCAGCTCTCGCGCTGC
>JBCBPG010000785.1:0-2394 GCA_039820865.1 Pseudomonadota bacterium | reverse complement strand
GGGTGGTCGGTACTGCCGCGGCGCCGTGTGGGGCCGCCGTCTCCCGCCGCCGCGCCGCGAGACGGCGCGGGGCGTGCTGGGGTGGGGGGCGCCGCCGTCCACCGGTCCCGGCGCGGCCTTGCCGCGCGATCGCGGGGCGGCGGGCGAACGGCCCTCCCCAGCCCCGGGCCACCGGCGCAGGTCGCCTCCGGCGGGATGCGCCGGTGGCCCGGGGCCGGGGTGCGCCGAGCCGCCCGGTCGTGGCGTCGCATCGCCACCCGTGGCGCCCGAGGTCACGGCGTCCGGTCGGGCGCGAGGGTGGCGATCGCCCGGGCGGGCGGCTGGCGGCAAGGCGGGGGGAGTGGGATGACGGATGATGCCGTCGTCGACATGCTGGTGGCGCTGCCGGGGGTCGTGCTGCTCGCGGGCTGCGTCTTGATGCGTGTCGGTGCGGCGGTGGCGCTGATGCCGGGCTTTGGCGAGCGCAGCGTGCCGCCGCGCATCCGCCTCGCCGCCGCCATTGCCCTGACCGCGCTGGTGCTGCCGGCGGTGGCGGGGCCGCTGATGGCCGCCGTGCCGCGCGCGCCCGGGGCGCTCCTCAGCGTCATGGCGGGCGAGGCGCTGGCGGGGCTCGCCATCGGGCTGGGCTTTCGCGGTCTCGTCTTCGCGCTGCAGATCGCGGGCACGACCGCCTCGCAGAGCATCACGCTCAGCCACCTCTTCGGCACACCGCTCGCGAGCGAAGCCGAGCCGGCGCTGGCGGGCCTGCTGGCCATGGCGGGTATCGCGCTGGCCATGGCGGCGGGGCTGCACGTGGCGCTGGTCGCGGCGCTGGTGCGGCTCTACGCGATCCTGCCCTTCGGCCTGATGCTGCCGCCGGGTGATGCCGCCGCCTTCGCCACGGCCCGCGCGGGCGAGGCCTTCGCGCTCGGGCTGTCGCTGGCGATGCCTTTCGTGCTGGTCGGCTTCGCCTACAACCTGGCGCTCGGCACGCTCAGCCGCGCGATGCCGCAGCTGCTGGTCACGCTGGTCGGCGTGCCCCTGCTGGTCGGGCTCGGGCTCGTGACGCTCTGGATCGTGCTGCCGGAGACCTTCGCGCGCTGGCTGGCGGTGATGACGGCGGTGGGGAGCGATCCGCTGGGCCCGCTCGCGACGCCAGGGCCCGCCGCGCCGCCGGGCGGGGTCGGTCGGTGAGCGAGGGGGGCGGCGACGGCCAGGAGAAGAGCGTCGATCCGACCGACCGGCGGATCGAGGATGCCCGGCGCGAGGGCGATATCGCGCGCTCGGCCGATGCGCAGACGGCCGCAGCCTATCTGGGCCTGGCGGTCGCGCTCGGCATCTGGGGGCGCGACGCGGCCGAGGACGTGGGCCAGGCGCTGCGCCCGCTGATCGCCCGGCCGGAGGCGGTGGCGGCGCGCATCCTGCCGGGCGCGGCGCCGGGGCCGGAGGCGGGCGAGGGCGCGGCGGCGCTGATCACCGCCACGGCCGGGGCCGCGCTGCCGATCCTGATGCTGCCGGCGGTCCTGGTCCTGGCGCTCCTGATCGGCAGCCGGGGCATCGCGCTGGCGCCGAACAAGATCGCGCCGAAGCTGTCGCGCCTCTCGCCGATCGAGAATGCCGGGCAGAAATACGGCCCCCAGGGGCTGGTCGAGTTCCTCAAGGCCACGGTCAAGATGACGCTGCTGCTGATCGTGCTGGCGGTGGTGCTGGTGGGGCTGGGCGACCGGCTGGCCGAGACGGTGCATGCCCCGGCACGCAGCCTGGTGCGCTGGCTCGAGGTGCCGCTGGCGCTCACGCTGACGGGCACGCTGGTGGTGGCGACGGCGATCGGGCTGGCGGATTTCTTCTACCAGCGCCACGCCCACCGCGCCCGGCTGCGGATGTCGCACGAGGAGCTGAAGCGCGAGACGAAGGAGAGCGAGGGCGATCCGCATACCGCCCAGCGGCGCAAGGAGCGGGCGCGCGCCGTGGCCACCAACCGGATGATGCAGGCCGTGCCCAAGGCGACGGTGGTGATCGCGAACCCGGTGCACGTGGCCGTCGCGCTGTCCTGGACGCGGGCGCCGGGCAGCGTGCCGGTCTGCGTGGCCAAGGGGCAGGACGCGATTGCGCTGCGCATCAAGGCGGTCGCGCTGGAGAGCGGGGTGCCGGTGCGCGAGGATCCGCCGACGGCGCGGGCGCTGCTGGCCACGACCGAGGTCGACCAGCCGATCCGGCCCGAGCACTACCGCGCTGTCGCCGCGGCGATAATCTTCGCCGAGGAGATGCGAAAGCGCGCCCGCGAGCGGGGCGTGACGATCATCCCGCCGCGGCGCTGACGCGCGGCGCCGTCGGGCCGGGCGCGCGACCGGCGAGCGGCGACCGCGGCGGTGGGGGTCAGTCGCGCTCGGGGTCGGCGGGCTCGCCCGGGACGGC
>JBCBPG010000784.1:0-2407 GCA_039820865.1 Pseudomonadota bacterium | reverse complement strand
GTGACCCGCGCGAAGGTGACCGTCGCTCCGCCCGAGCCATCGAGCAGCGCCAGAGTGTTTTCGGTGGGGTGCCAGGCAACATCGATCAGCCGCTCGCCGGCGGCCCAGCCGTCGATGGTGGCCGCGATGCCTTCGCCGACGAGGCCGTTGTCAAACCGGAAGAGGGTGATCGGCGTGTACGTGCCCGCGCCGGCCGGATGGTAGGTGATCGCGATGAGAGAGCCATCATGGTTGAACCGGACGGCGTCGGGCCGGAGAAGCCCCTCGATGGTCTGGACAGCGACCGGATTTGCCGGATCTGCGAGATCGAAGACAGACACGGCGCTGCCGAACGAGAGGTCGCCGAACGTGTGCGCTTGATCGGTTTCGGGGCGCTGGGTCCAGGTCTCGATGACCACGGCAAACCGTCCATCGGGCGAGATGTCGACGGCTGCCGGCGGACCTGCCACCGAGTTCGAGGCGAAGACCTCTGCCGCCTTCCATTCCCGCGGATCGCCGCCGAGCTGGATGACGGCGAGCGTGTCTCGCCCTTCCCGCGGGCCGAGCTGCCCGTCGACATAGGCCGACGCGACCATGTCGGCGTCCTGCACCGAAACAAGGTACCGCCCCTCGAAACTCATTCTGGCCTGAAGATCGCGAGCCTGCACCTGCTGCGTGGCGAGGATGGGACCCGAGAACACTGTCCCCAGGGCGATGGCGGTCATGGTTCTGACGATGCGCATGGAGCGTTCCTTATGCGTTTCAGATGAGATGCTCTGGAATGGCGACGGGCGGCGCAGAGACGGGTCGCCTTCGCCGTCGCGTGACAGGGGCCGGGTGTCAGTACCGGCTGCCGACGATCTTGGTGGTCGAGATCGCGTTCAGCCGTGCGATATCGGCGGTCGTCAGCCGAACCTCGCCGGCGGCCACGTTCTCTTGCAGGTAGGCTTGGCGCTTGGTGCCCGGAATGGCGGCAATGTCGTCGCCTTGGGCCAGGACCCAGGCCAGAGCGATCTGCCCCTTTGTCACCTGCTTCTCCTCAGCGACCTTCTGGACATCGGCGACCAGGGCACGATTGGCCACCATCGCCGCCTCGGAGAAGCGCGGGTTGCTGAGGCGCCAGTCGCCGGGTTGCAGGTCATCGCGCGACCCGATCGCGCCGGTCAGGAACCCGCGACCGAGCGGCGAGTAAGCGACAAAACCGATCCCCAGCCTTCGCAACAAGGGCAGGATCTCGACCTCTACCTCGCGCGACCACAGCGAGTACTCGGTTTGCAGCGCCGTGATGGGATGGACGGCGTGTGCCCGTTCGATTGTCGCAGGATCCGCTTCGGAGAGGCCGAGGAATCGCACCTTTCCCGCCTGCACCAGGTCGGCCATCGCCCCCACCGTCTCCTCGATGGGCGTGTTGGGATCGACCCGGTGCTGGTAGTAGAGGTCGATATGGTCGACCCCGAGCCGCTTCAGGGAAGCCTCGCAGGAGGCTTTGACGTATTCGGGCCGCCCGTCGACGCTCCGCTCCTGACCCGGAACCCGGACGATCCCGAACTTCGTGGCGAGCGTGATCCTCTTGCGCCGTCCTTTCAGCGCCTTGCTCAGAAGCTCTTCGTTGGTGAACGGTCCGTAAATGTCGGCCGTGTCCCAGAAGGAGCTGCCGAGTTCCAGCGCCCGGTCCAGCACCTTCAGGTTTTCGGCCTCCTCGGCGTCGCCGTAGAACTCCGACATGCCCATGCAGCCTAGTCCGATGGCGTTGACGGTGAGGTGCTGGCCCAACTGGCTTGTCCGCAAAGTCCTCTTCCTTCCATGAGCGGAGCACATCGCTCCGGCGTTTCTCGGCCTGTGGTCGGGATCAGATCAGCCTGTGGCCGCCATCGACGACCAGCGAGACGCCGTTGACGAAGCCGTTGTCGATGAGGAACACGACTGATTTCGCCACATCTTCAGGGGTGCCGACCCGTTTGACCGGTAGCGTGCCGGCAAAGCCGTCCATCGCCTCCGACGCGGCTTCTTCGCCCATCAGGGCCGACCAGATCGGTGTGTCGATGATGCCCGGTACAACCGTGTTGACCCGGATCGGCGCAAGTTCCAGGCCCCAGATCCGGGCGGAGGCCTCGGTCGCCGCGCCTACGGCAGCGAACATGGTGGCGCCCGGCAACGGCTTCAACGTCACGGTGCCGGAGAAAAGGGTGATCGATCCTCTCTCCGAGATCCTTTTGACCCCGTGATAGACGGTCTGCATCTGGCCCCATTGCTTGGACTCGAGAATTTCCCGAGCGGCCGGGAAGTCCATGTCGCGGATCGGGGCGAACATGCCCGAGGCTGCGGGCGTCACCAGATGGTCGAACGGCCCAACTTTCTCGAAGAAGGCGGGGATGGCGTCGACGTCCAGAAGGTCGAGGACATGACCGGAGACAGGCCCTTCCAGTGC
>JBCBPG010000783.1:0-2417 GCA_039820865.1 Pseudomonadota bacterium | reverse complement strand
GATCGTCGGCCTCGAGACCACGCGGGGCGAGATCCGCGCCGGCCGCATCGGCCTGGCCGTCGCCGGCAACACCAGCCGCGTCGCCGCCATGGCCGGCATGGAGCGCCTGCCGATCGAGACGCACAAACTGCAGGCCTATGTCTCCGAGCCCATCAAGCCCTTTCTCGACCAGGTGGTCACGATGGGCGCGCCCGCGCATTACTACATCAGCCAGTCCGACAAGGGCGGCATGGTCTTCGGCGGACCGCTCGACTACTACCCGTCCTATGCCCAGCGCGGGAACCTGCCCTGCTATCGCGACGTGATGGAGAGCTGCGTCAACCTGATG
This sequence comes from Pseudomonadota bacterium, assembly GCA_039820865.1. Lineage (GTDB taxonomy): Bacteria > Pseudomonadota > Alphaproteobacteria > Rhodobacterales > Rhodobacteraceae > Thermohalobaculum. Next base: position 2,089 of record JBCBPG010000783.1, on the reverse strand, counting down.
CCCGCGCTTGGCCGGGTCCGGCTGCTGCGCCAGTGGGCCGGCGTGATGGACATGTCGCCCGACGGCTCGCCCTTCATCAGCGCGACCGACGAGGACGGCGTCTTCCTCAATGCCGGCTGGTGCTATGGCGGGTTCAAGGCGACCCCGGGCTCGGGCCATGTCTTCGCCCACCTGATCGCGACCGGCCGCCCGCACGACGCCGCCGCCCGCCTGACGCTGTCGCGCTATTGCGAGGGGCGCCAGATCGACGAGACCGGCCACGGCCCCACGCCGAAGCTGCACTGAGGAGGTCCGGATGATCGCCTTCCTCACCTCGCCCCTTACGGTCGTCCTCGTGGCGATGGCGCTGTCGTTCCCGCCGGGGTTCCTGTGGATCCGCAGCCTGCGCCGCCAGGCGGCGGCCGAGACCGAGGCCGAGCGCAGGGTGCTGGCCGAGCAGCAGAAGCGCCGTTTCGGCTACTTCGTCGTCGCCACCACGGTCGGCTCGGCGATGATCGCCGCCGCCCTCATCCTGGAGCTGGCGCCATGATGCGCATCTGCTGCCCCTTCTGCGGGCCCCGCGACCATGACGAGTTCACCTACGAGGGCAATGCGTCCCAGGTCTTCCCGGCGCTGGACGCCCCGGCCGAGGCCTGGTGCGAGGCGGTCTTCTTCCACGACAACCTGCGCGGCCCCGTCGAGGAGCTGTGGCGCCACAGCGGCGGCTGCGGCGCCTTCCTGGTGATCACGCGCGACACGGGCACGCACGAGATCGCCGAGGTTCGGATGGCCGATCCCCGCGATGCCGCGGCGCTGGCCGCCCCTGCCCGCGAGCCCGCGGAATGAGCGGCTATCGTCTCGCCAGGGGCGGCGTCGTCGACCGCGCGCGACCGCTGGCCTGGCACTTCGACGGGCGCGGTCACGTGGGGCTGGCGGGCGACACGCTGGGCTCGGCGATGCTGGCCGCGGGCCTCACCACTGTCGCGCGCGGCTTCAAGTACCACCGCCCCCGCGGCGTGATGACCGCGGGGGTCGAGGAGACCGGCGCGCTCGTCACCCTCCACCGCGGCGCGCGGCGCGAGGCCAACGCCAAGGCCCCCGCCGTCGAACTGGTCGAGGGGCTCGAGGCCTTCGGCCAGAACGCCTGGCCCTCGGTCGGCTTCGACCTCGGCCGGGTGAACGACCTGATGGGCCGGTTCTTCGCGGCCGGGTTCTACTACAAGACCTTCTTCGGGGTGACCGGCCGCGGCACGGCCGAGTGGATGACGTTCGAATGGGTCATCCGACGCGCCGCCGGCATGGGCCGCGCCGCCGATCCGGCCGAGGTCGGCGATGGCGGCCACGAGGCCTATGACGTCGTGCACGACCACTGCGACGTCGCCGTCGTCGGCGCCGGCCCCGCGGGCCTCGCTGCCGCCGAGGCCGCCGCGGCGGCGGGTCTCGACACCGTGCTGATCGAGCAGGACTTCGAGACCGGCGGCTCGCTGATCGGGCGCGGCGACGCGGTCGAGGGGCAGGGCGGGGCCGACTGGCTGGCGGCCCGGCGCGCGGCGCTGGCCTCGGCCGGCGTGCGGGTGCTGGTGCGCACCACGGCCTTCGGGCTCTACGACACCAACGTCCTCGGCCTCTACCAGCGTGCGCCCGGCGAGCATGCCACCCCCGAGGGGCCGCGCGGCGCGCTCCGCATCCTGCGCCCGGCCCGCGTGATCCTGGCCACCGGCGCGCTGGAGCGCCCCATCGTCTGCGGCGACAACGACCGCCCGGGTGTGATGCTGGCGGGCGCGGTCGAGCGCTATGCCAACCGTTTCGCCGTCGCCCCCGGCAGCCGGGCGGTGATCGCGACGGCCGAGGACGCGGCCTATGACACGGCGCTGGCGCTGGCCGGCGCGGGCGTCGAGGTGACGCTGGCCGATGCCCGTCGCGCCCCCTCGGCCCACCGCGAGGCGGCTGAGGCCGCGGGCGTGAGCGTCATGCAGGGCTATGTCCCGGTCGCGGTGCGGGGGCTGAACGCGGTGCGGGGCGTGGCGCTCGGCCGGGTGCCGGGCGGTGGGCTCGACGCGGGCCATGGCGCGCAGTCCCGCGCGGTCGAGGCCGATGTCGAGCGGATCGT
>JBCBPG010000782.1:0-2420 GCA_039820865.1 Pseudomonadota bacterium | reverse complement strand
GACCGGACGCCGTGACCTCGGGCGCCACTGGTGGCGATGCGACGCCACGACCGGGCAGCTCGGCGCACCCCGGCCCCGGGCCACCGGCGCATCCCGCCGGAGGCGACCTGCGCCGCACCGTGTCGCCGGGGCTGGGGGGTGGCGTTCGCCCGCCGCCCCGCGATCGCGCGGCACGGCCGCGCCGGGACCGGTGGACGGCGGCGGCGCCCACCCCTGCACGCGCAGCGCCGTCTCGCGGCACGGCGGCGGGAGACGGCGGCCCCTCACGGCGCCGCGGCAGTACCGACCACCGAGATCTCGCCCTCGGTGCCGATCTCCTCGTAGGACAGGACCGCCGTCGCGATGCCCTTGGCGACCAGTACCTCGCGCAGGAAGCGCCGGCGGCGGGCGGTGGTCGCCACGACGGGCCGCTCGCCACGCCTGAGCGGCCCCGCGAGGGCGTCGCGCACCGATGCCGCGAGTTTCGCGAAGAGATCGGGCGTCAGGACCGGGCCCGCTTCGTCCGTCGGCTGGCCCGGCGAACCGGCACCGTCATCCGCGCCGGCGCCAACCCCGTGACCTCCGGCGCCATCTCTGCCCGAAGGCCCTCGGAGGCGCCGGCTCTCGCCCGTCGCCGCTTCGCCGGCAGGCGATGTGCCTGGCCCCCCCGTCGCCGTGGCGCCCTCACGCCGCCGCGGTGGCTCCTCGCCCGTTGCAAACACCGCCTCCCAGCGGTCGTCGAGACGCACGATGGCCAGCCGTCCGTCCTCATCGCGATAGAGGTCGCGCAGGATGAAGGCCAGGCGCTGGCGCACATGTTCGAGCGTCGCGGTCGGGTCGGAACCCGCGGCCCGTGCCGCCGCCGCAGCTTCCAGGATCAGCGGCAGGTTGCGCACCGGCACCCGCTCCTCCAGCAGCCCGCGCATCACCGCCTGCAGCGCGTCGACGGGCACCCTGTCAGGCACGAACTCGTCGATCAGCCGGCGCGTCGCCTCGCCCCGCGACGCATCCGACGGCTGCGTGAGCGCGTCGATGATCCGCCGCACGGCCGCGCGCGTGCAGAGCCGGCCAAGACTGTCCTTCACCGTCTCGAGCAGGTGCGTCGCCACCACCTCGGCCGGCGCGATCACCGGCAGGCCGAGCGCGGCCGCCTCGTCCTCCGCCTCCGGCGCGATCCAGCGGGCTGGCGCGCCGAAGACCGGCTCGCTGACGTCCAGCCCCGCCACCGCGAGCGGCGTCTCCGGCCGCGTCAGCACCAGCACGCGCCCGGGCTCGACCCGCGCGCCGGCGGCGTCGATGCCATGGATCATGATCGCGTAACGGTTCTCGGGCAGCATCGGGTCGTCGGTCAGCCGCACCTCGGGCATCACGAAGCCGTACTCGCTGGCCAGATGGCGACGCATGTTGCCGATCCGCGCATCGAGCCCCGAGGCCGGATCGATGATCGCGCCGACGAGGCCCGGGTGGAACCGGACGTGGATGTCGTCAACCTCGAGGAGGTCGCCAAGCGGGCGCTCGGCCTGTGGCGCCTCGACCCGGGCCTCCGCCACCGGCGCCTGCGGCCCGTCCGCGCCGCGGGCGAACCAGGCCGCGACCCCGAGCCCCACGGCCCCGGCCAGGAAGGGCAGCATCGGCAGCCCGGGCATGAAGGCGAGGAACCCCATGAGCCCCGCGACCGTGGCGATCGCCGCCGGGTAGCCGCCCAGCTGCGCCGTCAGCGTCCGGTCCGCCGTGCCGACGACGCCCCCCTTCGAGAGCAGCAGGGCGGCCGCGATCGAGGTGATGACCGAGGGGATCTGGCTCACCAGCCCGTCGCCGACCGTCAGGATGGCATAGGTCTCGACCGCCGCGCCCAGGCTCAGCCCGTGCATCAGCGTGCCCATGGCGAGACCCATCACCAGGTTGAGCCCGGTGATCAGCAGGCCCGCGATCGCGTCGCCCTTCACGAACTTCGACGCACCGTCGAGCGAGCCGTAGAAGGTCGTCTCCTCCTGCTCCAGCCGCCGCCGCTCGCGGGCCTCCTCGTGACCGAGGGCGCCGGCCGAGACGTCGCTGTCGATCGCCAGCTGCTTGCCCGGCATCGCGTCCAGCGCGAAGCGCGCGCCGACCTCGGCCATCCGCCCCGCGCCCTTGGTGATCACCACGAAGTTCACGATCAGCAGGACCAGGAAGATCACCAGCCCCAGCACGACGTTGCCGCTCATGATGAAGAGCGCGAAGCCCTCGATCACGCCGCCGGCCGCGTCGGTACCGGTATGGCCCTCGCCGATGATCAGCTTGGTCGAGGCGACGTTGAGGGCAAGGCGCAGCATCAGCGCCGCCAGCAGCACCGTCGGGAAGGACGAGAAGTCGAGCGGCCGGCTGATGAAGAGCGTGTTGGTGAAGATCAGGATCGAGAGTGCGAAGGAGGCGGCGAGGCCGATATCGAGGGCCCAAGCCGG
>JBCBPG010000781.1:0-2435 GCA_039820865.1 Pseudomonadota bacterium | reverse complement strand
GGACTGGGCCGATCCCTGCCTCTACGGCGCCGGGGGCGCAGCGTCCACCAGTGCCCCCACGATCGCCCCCACGATCGCTCTCTGGGGCGACAGCCATGCATCGGCGCTGATCCCGGCGCTCGACCGGCTGGGGCGCGAGACGGGCGAGGCGGTGGCGCTCTACGCCCGGCTCGGCTGCCCGCCGCTCGAGGACTTCCGCTGGTTCCTGCAGGACCGCAACCACAGCTGCGCTGGCTTCAACCGCGCCTCGCTCGCCTCGATCCTCGAGACGCCGGAGATCGCGACGGTCGTGCTGACCATGCGCATGGCGCTCTATACCGAGGGCTGGGTCGAGGTCGGCTTTGGCGAGCGCGGGCGCCGGCCGGTCATCATCGGCACCGATGCCGCGCCGCTGGCCGAGGGCGCCGACCGCACCGATTTCGCCATGGCGGGGCTGGAGGCGACCGTCCGGACGCTGCGCGCCGCCGGCAAGGCCGTCGTGCTGGTCTACCCGATCCCCGAGGCGCCGAACGACGTGCCGACCACCGTCGTGCGCCAGGTGATGCAGGGCGGCGCGGCGACCGGGGCCACCATCGACCGTGCGCTCTTCGACCGCCGCAACGCGCGGGTGATCGAGGCCTATGACCGGCTGGTGGCCGAGCACGGTCTCCTCGCCGTGCGCCCGCACGACCATCTCTGCGACGCCACCGCCTGCCGTCTGGTCGACGCGGACGGGAGCGTCCTCTACTTCGACAAGAACCACCTCAGCGTCACCGGTGCCGAGCGGCTGGGCGATCTCTTCGTCCCGGTGCTGGCGGGCGACCGCCGGGTGGACCTGGATGCCACGGACGGAGGCCGGATCGAATGAGCGTGCCCGAGAAGGACCGCGTCATCGAGGCGCTGACCGCCGACGGCTCGGCGCTGGCCAAGTACCGCCGCTTCTTCGTCGGGCGCGACGGGATGCTGGCGCTGATGCGCTATGAACTCACCATGATGCTGGCCGCCGGCACCCACGGCGCGCTCGGCTATGCGCTGCGCAAGACGCTCTACCCGGGGCTCTTCGGCCGCGCGGGGAAGGGCGTCAATTTCGGCCGTGACATCGCGCTCCGCTGCCCCGACCGCATCTGCCTCGGCGACCACGTGACCATCGACGACGGCTGCGCGCTGGACGCCCGCGGCTCGGACTTCGCCGAGGGGCTGGTCATCGGCGACCGTACGCTGATCGCCCGGCGCGCCGAGCTGGTCGTCAAGAACGGCTACATCCGCATCGGCGCCGACTGCTCGATCAGCAGCCACTGCACCTTTTCCGCCGTCGCGGGCATCGAGCTCGGCCGTCACGTGATGGTCGCCGGCCACTCCTATATCGGCGGGGGCAAGTACCGCACGGTGCTGGACGCGGGGCCGATGGTGCAGCAGGGCTTCGAGGCGACCGGCCCCGTGGTGATCGGCGACGATGTCTGGATCGGCGCCGGCGCGCAGGTGCTGAGCGGCGTGCGCATCGGGTCGGGCGCGATCATCGGCGCGGGGACCGTGGTGCGCGAGGACGTGCCCGAGAACGCCATCGTCGCGGGCGGCGGCCAGCGCATCGGCGGCTATCGCCGGGGCGAGAGCGCCGGGTCCGATGGGGCGGTCACGCTGCGTGACGCCGCCGATCCCGCGATCCGGGCGCTGGTGATCGCCGAGCTCCGCGACGCCGGGCCCGAGGTGCTGGACCTGCCGCTCGACCGTTCGGGCGTCGACAGCTTCGAGCTCATGACGCTGCGCACCGCCGTCGAGGCGCGGGTCGGCCAGATCCCCGACCACGAGTGGTGGCAGCTCGCCACCCTGGGCGACATCGCGCGCCTCCCCTCCGTCGTCGGCGGCGGCGGCACGGCCGCAGCGGTTGCTGCCCCCGCTCCAGCCGCGCCCGCCGTGACGAGCGCGCCGGTCGCCCCGGCCGCGCCGGTCGCCCCGGCCGCGCCGGTCGCCCCGGCCGAGCCAGTCGCCCCGGCCGGGCCGGGCCGTGTCCGCCGGTCCTATGCGATCAACATGCCGCAGATGGCGCTGTCGGGACTGGCCGAGCCCTGGGTGTTCAAGGAGGCGGGCGATGCGCACTGGGCCGCCATCACCGCCTTCCTCGAATGCCCGTCGAGCGAGATCAGCGACAGCGCCGGCGACCGGCTCTACGCCACCTTCACCCGCGTGCGGCTGACGGCCGAACCGACGCTGCGGGCCTTCCGCGAGAACCAGGAACTGGCGCTCGAGACGACGCTCCAGCGCTATGGCGCGAGCTTCTACTTCGCCGAGCATGCCTTCACCTCGCCGGCCGCGCGCTGCCGGGTCGAGACGATGTCGACCTTCTCCAAGTACGGCGAGAAGGGGAAGAACACCTCGCTGGTCAAGGGCACGCCGGACCTGCCGGCCGACCCTTCGATCCCGTCGCTGGCCGAGTTCCCCGCCTTCGGCACCGCGTACCG
>JBCBPG010000780.1:0-2439 GCA_039820865.1 Pseudomonadota bacterium | reverse complement strand
GTCCAGTCGCCGACGTCGTCGTGGGCGAGGGCCGAGGGGGGGAGGACGGGGCGGATGTAGGGGGAGCCGCGGAAGTGGATCCGGGCGACGTGGTCGCTGTGCTTGGCGGCCGACTCGATCTGGCCCGGGCTGTCGTCGACGAAGACCACGGGCGCGTCGGCCTTCTCGGCCATCAGCCTGAGCGCCCGGCCCTTGCCGCCCGCATTCGCCACCACCGGCGCCTCGATCCCCAGCCCCGCCAGGTTCGTCACCCGTGCCGCGCGCGCGGGCCGCGGGACGTTCGTCAGCACCACGACCTGCGCCTCGCGCCCCAGCCGCGACACCGCCTCGACCGCGCCCGCGAGCGCCTGCTGGGCCCGGGTCTCCTCCTCGAAGAAGGCGTCGATCAGCCGGATCGCGCCCTCGAAGGACACCGGATCGGCCTCGCCCGCGCCGAAGATCGCGCCCTCGAGGCGGTACTCCGTCAGCCGCATCTCGTAGCCCATCGCGTCCAGCCAGCGCGCCAGATGGGCCGCGAACTCGACCAGCACCTCGTCGGCATCGACCGCCAGCAGCGGCACGCCCCTGCGGATCCCCGCGGCCTCGATATCGGCCATCACCTCGCGCGGCAGGCGCTCCTCGCGGCGTCCCATCACCGTCAGGTCCAGTCCGGCACGTCGCCGCCGGGCAGCGCCGCGCGGGCGCGCGCGAGGGTCTCGGGCACCAGGTCGTGCTCGGCGGCGAAATCGAGGACGCGCGCATCCTCGGCCAGCAGGTGATCGAGCACGAAGCCGAGGAAGACCGGGTCGCGCGCGCCTTCGGCCATGGCCTCCGGCACGGCACCCGCGGCGGCGAGAAAGGCGCCCGCCCGCTCGGGATCGCCCGCAAGCCAGCCGAGCGCCTGGAGCGCCAGCAGCTCCGCCTCGGCCGCCCTCACGGCGCGGCCGCCGGCCGGTCTGCCGGCGCGAAGTCCGGTCGGGCAGCCCCCTGCGGCACGGTCTGGGCGCGAGCTCTCGGCATGCGGTCTCCGGCGGGGCGGCGGGGTGGCAAGGCGACGATGCCGTGGGCCTAGCGCTCCCGGCCGGGCGGTGCAATGGCCGGTCGCCGGGACCGCCTTACCCTGGGTCGCGACCAGGCGGTGGCACCGCGGCGTATCCCCGATCGTGGGCCCCGATCGTGGGCCAGGGCGTGGGCGAGGGCGTGGGCGAGGGCGGCGCCCGAGGCGCCTTCCCGGACCGGGCGGGCCCCGGGTTACCCGTGTCCCCAATGGCAATCGGTTGCCCCACCGGGCTTTCCCTGGGGCTTAATGCCTCCTTAACCACCTGTGTGCAGAGTGCGACGCAGTCGTCGGATTGCGACGTCGCCGGGAGGAAGTGGCATGACCATGACGGCGCTCTTGGTCGAGGATAACGCCCTGAACCGTCTGCTGTTCAGCGAAGTGCTGACGCATGCGGGCTTCGGCGTGATCACTGACCCGACCGGCGCGGATGCCATCGCGATGGCGCGCCGGCATCACCCCCGCGTCGCGCTGATCGATCTCGGCCTGCCGGCGGTGTCGGGGCTCGACCTGATCCGGCGGCTGCGTGCGACACCGATGACGCGCTCGATCCCGGTGATCGCCGTCTCGGCCTTCGCCCGGACCGAGGACGGGCTGGCCGCGCTCAATGCCGGCGCCGATCTCTTCTTCTGCAAGCCGGTCGACACGACCCGCCTCGCCGCCGCGCTGCTCTCGCTGACCGAGGAGAGCTCGGACACGGGGCTCGAGGCCGGCTCGGCCGCCTGACGCCCCCGCCACCGCCGCCCCCCCATCGCCCACCCCATCGCCCCCGGCCGTCGCTCCCTTGCCGCCGACCGCCCGCCCCCCGGCCCGACGACATGACGCCAGCCTTGCGGGTCGCGCGCGCCCGGCGCGCCGCCGTCGCCAGACGGTCCCTGACGGTGCCTGACGGTGCCTGACGGTGCCTGACGGTGCCTGACGGTGCCTGACGGTGCCTGACGTCGCCAGACGCTGCCAGACGCTGCCAGACGCCGCCAGACGCCGCCGAGCGACCCCACCGATCACGGCCGCCCCGGCGCCTCCCCTATTGGTCACCCCCGGATCGCCCCGGCACCGCATCCCGGGTCGCTCCGGGATCACCAGAGTCGCCCCCGGGGTCGTCGCAGCGCCGCTCATGGGTAGCTCCCCGGTCGCCCGAGGGTCCCGCCCGTGTCACCCGGCGCCGCTCCCGGGTCACCCCGGGATCAACCGAGGGTCGCCCGCGGGGTCGTCGCAGCGCCGCTCATGGGTAGCGCCCCGGTCGCCCGAAGGTCTCGCCCGGGTCACCCGGCGCCGCTCCCGGGTCACCCCGGGATCAACCGAGGGTCGCCCCCCGGGTCGCCGCAGCGCCGCTCATGGGTCGCTCCCCGGTCACCCGAGGGTCTCGCCCGTGCCACCCCGCGCCGCTCCCGGATCACCCCGGG
>JBCBPG010000779.1:0-2462 GCA_039820865.1 Pseudomonadota bacterium | reverse complement strand
GCTGGCCACCCTGATCCCGCCCAGCGTCGTGCTGATCGTCTATGGCGCCGAGGCGAACGTCTCGATCAAGGACCTGTTCACCGCGGGCGTGATGCCCGGCATCCTGCTGGCCTCGCTCTACATCGTCTACGTGCTGATCCGCGTGCGGCTGAACCCGGCGATGGGCCCGGCCTATGACGCGCCCGAGACCGAGCTGCCCTTTCTCCAGCGGCTGTCCTACCTGAAAGGGCTGATCCTGCCCTTCCTGCTGATCTTCGGCGTGCTCGGCTCGATCTACGGCGGCGTCGCCACGGTCACGGAATCCGCGGCGATCGGGGCGGTGGGCGCGCTGATCGTGGCGGCCGCCCGGCGCGAGCTGACGCTCAAGGGCCTGCGCGAGGCGCTCTGGGCCACCACGCTCACCACCGGCTCGATCCTCTGGCTGATCATCGGCGCCGTCAGCCTGGTCGGCATCTACAACCTGCTCGGCGGCACGCGCTTCCTCAGCGGCCTGCTCACCGGGCTCGATGTCGCGCCGATCGTGGTGATCATCATCATGATGGCGATCATCTTCTTCCTCGGCACGTTCCTGGAATGGATCGCCATCGTCTTCATCACCGTGCCGGTCTTCGCGCCTGTGGTGACCCAGCTCGGCTACGACCCGGTGTGGTTCGGCATCCTCTTCGCGATGAACATCCAGATCTACATGCTGTCGCCGCCCTTTGGACCGGCCTGCTTCTACCTCAAGTCGGTCGCCCCCAAGGACGTGACGCTGCAGGAGATCTTCCTCGCCGTCCTGCCCTTCATCGGCCTGCAGATCATCGGCCTGTCGCTGGTCATGGCCTTCCCGCAGATCGCGCTCTGGCTCCCCGGCCTGTGAGCCCCTTCCGGAGGACATCCCGTGAAGATCGATGACGACGACCACGAGGTCTACGAATTCGGCTGGTGGCCCGAGATCTTCGGCGCCGCCGCCGTGGGGCTGGTGGTCTGGTACCTGATCACCTTCGCCCGCGGCTCGCTCTGACACCGCAGCACCCAGCAAAGACGGATAGCGACGTGAAAACCTACAGGATCGCCTCCATCCCCGCCGACGGCATCGGCCCGGAAGTCATCGATGCCGGCCTCGAGGTGCTGCATGTCCTCGCCCAGCGCGACGGCGGCTTCAGCCTCGACGTGACCCCGTTCGACTGGGGGTCGGACCGCTTCAAGCGCGTGGGCTCGCTGATGCCCGAGGACGGCACCGAGCAGCTCAAGCCCTTCGACGCGATCTATTTCGGCGCCGTCGGTGCGCCCGACGTGCCCGACCACGTGACGCTCTGGGGCCTGCGCCTGCCGATCTGCCAAGGCTTCGACCAGTACGCGAACGTGCGTCCGACGCGCATCCTGCCCGGCATCAGGGCGCCGCTGGCCGGCGTGGGTCCGGGCGACCTTGACTGGGTGATCGTGCGCGAGAACTCGGAGGGCGAGTATGCTGGCATGGGCGGGCGCGCCCATCGCGGCCTGCCCGAGGAGGTCGGCACCGAGGTCGCCATCTTCACCCGCACCGGCGTCCTGCGCATCATGCGTTTCGCCTTCGAGCTCGCCCGTACGCGCCCGCGCAGGCTGCTGACGGTCGTGACCAAGTCCAACGCCCAGCGCCACGGCATGGTGATGTGGGACGAGATCGCCGAGGAGGTCTCGCGCGACTTTCCCGACGTGAGCTGGGACAAGATGCTGGTCGATGCGATGACCGTGCGCATGGTCAAGAACCCGCAGAGCCTGGACACCATCGTCGCGACCAACCTGCACGCCGACATCCTGTCCGACCTCGCCGGCGCGCTGGCGGGCAGCCTGGGCGTGGCGCCGACGGCGAACATCGACCCCGAGCGGCGCTACCCGTCGATGTTCGAGCCCATCCACGGCTCGGCCTTCGACATCACCGGCAAGGGCGTGGCGAACCCGGTCGCCTCGTTCTGGACCGCGGCACAGATGCTCGAGCATCTCGGCGAGGCGCCCGCCGCCACCCGTCTGATGGCCGCTGTCGAGGTCGTCTGCGCGGCGGGAATCCTCACCCCCGACGTCGGCGGCACGGCCAGCACCCGCGAGGTCACCGACGCCGTCTGCGACGCCATCCGCACCACGAACGCCTAGTCGGCGAGGAAAAACCCAGAAAAATCAACACCCTGAGGAACTTGACGCCCCCACCCCAGAACGGTATTGAGAGCGCCGCGCCGGTATAGCTCAGATGGTAGAGCACGTCATTCGTAATGATGGGGTCGGGGGTTCGAGTCCCTCTACCGGCACCACCAGAAACAGGGCGTCATGAGATCGCGATGACGGTCTTGGGCGCAACCTCACCCGCTGTCCGATTGGCGGCTGCCGCTTGGTCCAGGCATCGAGCTCTCGATCGGCCGGCCGCGGGTTCGATCTCTCCTGCACTCACCAGGGAAATCAGGAACTTGCGGCGCAGCGCGCTCGCCCATGGGTGCGGGCGAGCCTGCTTG
>JBCBPG010000778.1:0-2471 GCA_039820865.1 Pseudomonadota bacterium | reverse complement strand
GGTAACCGGATCGGGGGCAACAATGTCGTGGGAGGGGGGCGAGACCGCGACGTGGCGGGAGGTCGGGCGAGAACGCGATCCGTCTTGCCCCCTCGGGCCGGGGTCTAGAGCGCGAGACCTGACGCAGTCAGGTCGGCAAGCGCTCTAGGCCCCGGCCCGAGGGGGCATGACGGATCGCGTTCTCGCCCGACCTCCCGCCACGTCGCGTTCTCGCCCCCCTCCCACGACATTGTTGCCCCCGATCCGGTTACCAGGCAGCGAACGCTGCAACGGGCAGGGACGCAACGGGATCTTCACGACCTCGGACGCATCCTGACGCGGGAGGGAGCGGGGCTCGCCCGGTGCCGCGCGCGGGAGGGCGCTCTAGCCAGGGGTGCCACGGCGGCGGCCGGCGTCCAGCGTCAGCGCGGCCATGCGGTAGAAGCCGTGCGCCATCTTCGAGTACGGGGTCAGGAGGAAGAGCGTGAGGACCGTGGCCAGGTGCAGCGGCAGCAGCGCCTCGACCAGCGCCGTGCCCGTCGCGGCATAGAGCAGGAGACCGGTGGTCGAGGTCGCGAAGAGCAGCCAGAGGAAGGCGTTGGCGCCACCGTCCACGCCCTCGGCCCCCAGCGCGGGATCGGCCTTGCGGCGCAGGTGCCAGAGCCAGAGCGCGCCTGCCGAGAGCATCAGCCCGCCCGGCACGCCGAGGAGCTTGGGCGGGGTGAAGAAGCCGTAGGGGGCCTCCCAGCCGAAGACGTAGTGCATGACCGTGCCGGCCGAGGTGGCGGCGAAGCACAGGACAAAACCCCATAGCACCAACTGGTGGGCATGGCGCCGCGCGGGGGTGAAGCGGTCGGCATCCTCGAAGTTGCAGCCCTCGCCATGCCCGCCGCCGAGATTGCGCATGGTGGCGGCCATCCGCCCCGCCTCGACCAGATCGACCCAGGCGAAGGCCCCGCCGCCGGCTGCCTGCCAGTAGCGCCGGAGCGAGACGGCCATGGCGGCGAGCGGCAGCAGGAAGGCGGGGGCGAAGATCGCGACCATTACCGTGTGGGACATGACGGCGTAGAAGCCCTCGCCGCTCTCGGGGCGGAGGGCCTGCGCGGCGACGACAAGCGCCAGGACGGCGGCCACCATCAGCGCCGCGGTGGCGCCAGCGTGGCGGTGAAAGGCGGTGGCGAGCACACCGGGCCAGGCATGGGCCTCCCAGCTGCCCTGGCGCAGATCGCCCAGCGCCTTGGGCAGGTTGAGATCGAATTCGTGCGGCGCGGTGTACTGGCAGGCGTAGTAGCAGCCGCGGCAGTTGTGGCAAAGGTTGGCCAGCTGCACGAGGTCGGCCTCGGCGAAGGCCCGGCGGGCATGGAGCGCCGGGAAGACGGCGCAGTAGCCCTCGCAATAGCGGCAGGCGTTGCAGATATGGGCCTGTCGGCGGGCCTCGGCGACCAGGCCGTCGAGGGGTGTGGTCGCGGCAGTCGTGAGGACGTCAGGTGACATGGGCGGCGGCCTCCCGGCCCGCGATGCGTCCGAAGACGGTGCCGATGGTCATGCCGAAGCCGGCCAGATACCCCTTGCCGAGGATCGAACCGGCCATGATCTCGCCCGCGGCCCAGAGGTTCTCGACCGGCCCCTCGGGCCCCTGCACGCGGGCGCCGTGATCCACGCTGAGGCCGAGATAGGTGAAGGTGACGCCCGGGCGCAGCTCGTAGCCGTAGAAGGGCGGCGTTTCGATCGGGCGGGCCCAGTTGGTCTTGGGCGGCTCGATCCCCGTGGTGGCGAGGCTGTCGAGCTCGGTCGGGTGGAACGGCCCGGGCCGGCAGGCGGCGTTGAAGTCGCCGATCGTGCGGGCCAGCGCATCGCCCGGCAGGCCGAGCCGCTGGCCGAGGCCCTCGATCGTGTCGGCCTCGACCGGCGGGAAGACCGAGGGCATGAAGAGCTCGAGGCTCCTGGCGTCGATGATGGCATAGCCGACCTGCCCGGGCTGGGCGGCGACCAGCCGGCCCCAGATGGCGTAGCGCTTGGGCCAGACATCCTCGCCCTCGTCGTAGAAGCGCTGGCCCTCGCGGTTCACGACCACCGAGAAGGGCACGCAGTCGAGCCGGGTGACGATGCCGCCGTCGAACCTGGGCGCGCGGCCGTCGATGGCGACGGCGTGGCACTGGGTGGGGTCGCCGACGCTCTCGATCCCCTGGTCGAGCAGGTCGCGCAGCACGACGCCGCGATTGTAGGGCGTGCCACGGATCAGGAAGTTCCTCGCCGCCGGCCCCCAGGCGCGGGCCAGCCAGTCGAGATCGGCCTGGAAGCCGCCGGAGGCGACGACGACGGCGCGGGGCGTGATGCGGTGCGTCTCGCCCCCGATCGCGACGTCGGCGAACCCGACGCGGGTGCCGTCGAAGTCGATATGGCGGACCTCGGCGTCGTAGGCGATCTGGACGCCCAGGTCCTCGGCCGTGCGGTAATAGGCGTTCACCAGCGCCTTGCCGCCGCCGAGGAAG
>JBCBPG010000777.1:0-2473 GCA_039820865.1 Pseudomonadota bacterium | reverse complement strand
CTGCGCCACCCCGATCCCCGCGATCGCCAGCTGGGGCGTCCTGCCCGCCCCCGGCAGCGACAGCGCCGGCGGCCCGGTCGAGGCGCTCGGCGAGGTCGCCGTGACCCTGCGCGTCGCCCTTTGGGAGACGCTCGAGACGGGCGACACTGAGACGGGCGACGCCGGGTGATGGCACGGCCTGCGGGAGGGCGGTGATGGGCTACAGCGACGGCAGCTACGGCGCGACGCGCAGCTGGGGCGGCGGCGGCTGCGGTGGCTGCCTCGTGATCGTGCTGGTCATCGTCACCGCCATCGTCATCGCGGCACTCGCCTTCGGCGGCATGACGGGCGACCTCCTCGGCAGGATCCTCGACGCGGCCATGGAGCGCGCGGCGGGCGACCCCCCCGACAGCGAGCCGCCCGACAGCTAGCCGCCCACGGCCAGGCCCCGCCGGGCCTCAGTCGCCGTCGAAGCTGCAGAGCGCCTTGACGTCGATCCCCAGCTCATCGAGCCGTTTGCCACCGCCCAGATCGGGCAGGTTGACGAGGAACACCGCGCCCACGACCTGCGCCTCCAGCCTGCGCAGCAGCCGCACGCCCGCCGCGGCCGTCCCGCCCGTGGCCAGCAGGTCGTCGACCAGCAGCACCCGCTGTCCGGTCGACACCGCATCGGCATGGATCTCCACGATCGCCTCGCCGTATTCCAGGCTGTAGGCCTCGCTCAGCACCGTGGACGGCAGCTTGCCCTTCTTGCGCACCGGCACGAAGGGCAGCCCCATCCGGTAGGCCATCGCGCCGCCCAGGATGAAGCCGCGCGCGTCCATGCCCGCCAGCGCCTCGACATCCGAGCCGACATAGGGCTCGATCATCGCGTCCACCGCCTCGGCAAAGGCGCCCGCGTTCTGGAACAGCGTGGTCACGTCACGGAACTGAACCCCCGGCACGGGGAAGTCCGGCACGGTACGGATATGCCGGGCGAGATCCTGCCTGATCGCCATGGTACCCCCTCGGTCGCGTCGGGGCGCGTTTACGATCCCCCCGCCCCGCTGGCAACCGAGGCCGCTCCCGACACCGGCCGCGTGATGCACGCGTGCTGCCCGGGCGGTGCGTTGCACGCACCCTGCGTCTGCCCCCCGCCCAACGCCCGGCCGGCAGGAAACCGCCCGCCTCACGGCGACCCCGCAGAACGCATCGCGGCGACCAGCCGCGATTCCGCCTGGTTCCCCGCCACGCCCACCGGCGCCGCGGGCGGACGCGGCTCGAGCCGCTCCAGCAGCGACAGGGCCAGGACCAGCCGCCTCTTCGCGGGCCAGCCGGGCGCGGCCGCAGGCACGGCCGGCAGCGCCGCGATCAGCGCGTCCGCCCCGGCCAGCGTCAGCGCGCCCGCCGCCCCGTCCACCGCACCGCGATAGAGCCCCAGGACCCGCAGCCCTCGCTGCAGTCGCCGCACACCGCCCGCATCCATCGCCATCCCCGCGCCCCTGCCGCCGAGGAGACAGGCTGGACGCGGCCCCGCGCCCGTTGCGCCCCTCGACCCGGGATCGCCCGGCGGCCTTGCCACCGCCCCGTCACGCCTTAAGCATGGCGCGCGCCCCAACCCTCCCAGACACCGCACTCCCAGACACCGCACTCCCAGACACCGCACTCCCAGACGCTTCGGAGCCCGCCATGACCGACCCCGCCCTGCCCGCCGCAGCCACCACCGGGGCGGATGTCGTCGCGCGCCGCCTGCATGCCGCGGGCGTGCGCCATGCCTTCGGCATTCCCGGCGGCGAGGTCCTGGCGCTGGTCGAGGCGCTGGAACGCGCCGGCATCGCCTTCCACCTCGCCCGCCACGAGAACGCCGCCGGCTTCATGGCCGAGGGCGCCTGGCACGCCACCGGCGCCCCCGCCGTCCTGGTCGCCACCGTCGGCCCCGGCATCGCCAACGCCTTCAACGTCATCGCCAATGCCGAACAGGACCGCGTGCCGATGATCGCGATCTCGGGCATGATCGACCCGGCCGAGGCGGCGCGCTACACTCACCAGGTCTTCGACCACGCCCAGGCGATGCGCGCGGTCTGCAAGGCGAGCCTCCGCCTCGAGCCGGGGGCGGTCGACGTGCAGGTGGCCAAGGCGCTCCGCATCGCGATGGATGCCCGCGCGGGGCCCGTGCATCTCGACCTGCCGATCGCCGTCGCCACCGCGCCCGAGGCGCCGGCCGCGCATCCGCTGCCCGCCCAGGCCCAGCCCGGCGGGCCGGCCGAGGGCGCGGCACTGGCCGCGGCCCGCACCCTCTGGCAGCAGGCGCGCCGCCCCGTCGCCATGGCCGGCCTCGACGTGCTGGCCGAGCCGGGCGGGCCGGTCGCCGTCGCCGCCTTCTGCCGCCGCCACGGCGTGCCGCTCGTCACCAGCTACAAGGCCAAGGGCATCCTGCCCGAGGACGACCCGCTCTCGCTCGGCGGCCACGGGCTCTCGCCCAAGGCCGACCGGCTGATCCTGCCGGCGCTGGCCG
>JBCBPG010000776.1:0-2480 GCA_039820865.1 Pseudomonadota bacterium | reverse complement strand
TCCGCGTGTACACCGACGACACCACGACGCTGGAGCAGGCGCTCGCCTCGGGCGAGATGGCGGCCGCGATGACCTGGAACGCCTCGGCCGTGCTGCTCCAGTCCGAGGGCGTGCCCGTGCGCTTCGCCAAGCCAAGGGAGGGCCAGCTCACCTGGGTCTGCGGCGTGATGGTGCACAAGGACGCGCCGAACCTCGAGCGCACCTACGAGATGATCGACGCGCTGCTCAGCGTCGAGAGCGGCAAGTTCATGATCAACGACTACGGCTACGGCCACTCGAACCGGAAGTCCTTCGAGCACTTCGACGAGGAGACGCTGGTCGGCCTCGGCCTCAGCAAGAACCCCGCCGACATCCTGGGGGCCGGTCACTTCATGATCCCCCAGGACCAGGACTGGGAGACGCGGATGAACGAGACCTTCGAGATGATCAAGGCCGGGTTCTGACCCCGTGACGGGGCGCCGGGCGCGTGACCCCCGACCGCGCGGGCGGGGGGCGGCATGACCGATCTGCAGGTGGCGGCGCGGGCGGAGGGGTATGCCCCGCGCCGTCGGGCCTCGCTCGGCCGGCTGTTTCACCGCAGCCCGACGCTGGGCGGCTATGCGCTCCTGTCCCCGGCGCTCATGGTCATGGTGCTGGGCATGCTGGTGCCCTTCCTGATCCTCGTCGCGATGAGCTTCTGGTCGCGCGACGGGTTCGACTTCGACACGACCTTCACGTTCCTGAACTACGAGCGTGCGGCCAGCGAGCCGATCTTCGGGACCTTCCTGGCGCGTCGTTCTGGGTGTCGGGCTGCGCCACGGTGGCGACGGTGCTGCTCTGCTACCCGATGGCCTACTACGTCGCCTTCCACGTGCATCGCAACAAGATGCTCTGGGTCATCCTGATGACCCTGCCGTTCTGGACCAGCTACCTGCTGCGCGTGTTCTCGTGGAAGGTGATCCTCGGCTACGAGGGGGTGATCAACTCGGCGCTGCTCTCGGCGGGGCTGATCGCCGAGCCGCTGGAGTTCCTGCTCTACAGCCAGACCGCGGTGATCATCACGCTGGCCCATGCCTGGGCGGCCTTCGCGATCCTGCCGATCTATGTATCGCTCGAGAAGATCGACCGCTCGCTGCTCGAGGCGGCGGCGGATCTGGGCGACGGGCCGGTGCGGCGGTTCCTGCGGATCACGCTGCCGCTCTCGATGCCGGGCGTGATCTCGGCGACCTTCCTGATCTTCATCCCGACGACGGGCGATTACATCACGCCGGCGCTCCTCGGCGGGCCGGACGGGGCGATGATCGGCAACCTCATCCAGCTCCAGTTCGGGCCGGTGAACAACTGGCCGATGGGTGCCGCGCTCTCGATCGTGCTGATGCTCTGGATCGCGGCGGTGGCGGTGGTCTTCCTGTTCCTCGCGCGCACCTACCGGGAGCGGCTGGCATGAGCGACGTCTCCTACATCAACCGGCCGAGCCGTGCGCTCACGGTCTATGCCTATGCCTTCCTGGTGGTGCTCTATGCGCCGATCCTGTTCATCCCGCTCTTCAGCTTCAACGACTCGATCTACGTGAAGTTCCCGCTGCAGGGCTTCACGACCAGGTGGTTCGTCGAGCTCTGGCAGCGCGACTCGGTCTGGGCGGCGCTTGGCAACAGCCTCCGGGTGGGTCTGTCGGTGGCGGTGGTCTCGACGGCGCTGGGCGTCCTGGCGGCGCGGGCGATCGCGGGCTCGCGCCTGCCGGGGCAGAGCGCCATCGTCGCCTTCGTCATGCTGCCGCTGGTGATCCCGACCATCATCTTCGGCGTGGCCCTTCTGGTGCTGATGAGCCGGATGGGCGTGCCGCTCTCGCTCTACACCATCTTCATCGGTCACCTGATCGTCTGCCTTCCCTTCGCGATCGCGACGCTGCTGCCCCGCTTCGAGGGCTTCGACCGTTCGATGGAGGAGGCCTCGGCCGATCTCGGCGAGAACGCCTGGTGGACCTTCTGGCGCGTCACCTTTCCGATCGTGGCGCCGGGGATCGTCGCGAGCCTGCTGCTGACCTTCACGATCTCGTTCGACGAGTTCATCATGGCCTTCTTCCTGTCCGGGACCGAGGCCACGCTGCCCATGTACATCTGGTCGCAGCTCCGCTTCCCGCGCGAGTTCCCGTCGGTCCTGGCACTCTCGACCGTGATCCTCGCCGTCTCCTTCATCCTCGTCTTCGCCGCACTCTGGATCGGGCGCCTCGGGCTCGTGAGGACGGGCGGGGACACCCATGGAGCCTGATCCCATGACCGCAGACGCCGGCTTCATCTCGATCCGCCATGTCGGCAAGTCCTTCGGCGCCTTCCGCGCGATCGAGGACATCTCGCTCGACGTCGGCGAGGGCGAGTTCTTCTCGCTGCTCGGCGCCTCGGGCTGCGGCAAGACCACGCTGTTGCGGATGCTGGCGGGGTTCGAGACGCCGACGAGCGGCGAGATCTGGATCGACGGCCAGCCGATGTCCGCGGTGCCGCCGT
>JBCBPG010000775.1:0-2483 GCA_039820865.1 Pseudomonadota bacterium | reverse complement strand
GTCGTAGCCGAAGAACCGCTTGCGCACGCTGTCGTAGTAGTCCGACTTGTCCGCGGGATCGAGGTCGAGGCCGAGATGCTCGACCGTCAGCATGCCGATCGAGGCTAGGATCGCATAGGTCGCGACCGTCTCGTCGCGCCGCGCCTCGACGAGGTCGCTCTCGGCGGCCAGCACCTCCTCCTCGGCGTCCAGCACGTCGAGCGTGGTGCGCGCACCGACCTTGGCCTCCTCGCTCACGCCCTCGAAGGCCAGGCGCGCCGCCTCGACCTCGAGGAGGCCGGCCTCGATCGAGGCCTTGGCGACGCGGAGGTCGGAATAGGCGACGCCGACATTCTCGACCACCACGCGTTCGGTCGAGGTGATCTGGGCGACCTCGCGCTCGACCACGGCCTGCTGTTCGCGCACCTCGGAGTAGTTCGCGCCGCCCGAGTAGAAGGGCAGCGTGACCGTCACGCCGACCGAGCCCTGCTCGCTGTCCTGCACGGCGGTGCGGGTGGTCGAGTTCAGGCTGTCGTTGCGCGAGAGCGAGGCGGTGAGGCTGACCTGCGGCAGCAGCGCACCGATCGCCTGGCGGACGCGGAAGCCGGCCGCCTCGCGGTCGAGCCGCGCGACTTGCAGGTCGGGCTGGCGGGTCAGCGCGATGGCGAAGGCCTCCTCCAGCGTCGGCGGCACGTCGGGCAGCGTGCCGGTGGGCGCGAGATCGCCCGGGGGCACGCCGACGACGCGCTCATAGGTGCGCCGCGAGCTCTCGAGCGAGCCGCGCGCGGCGGCGAGGCTGGAGCGCGAGGCGGCGACCGCGGCGCGGGCCTGCTCGACATCGGTCCGGGTGACCTCGCCCACCTCGAAGCGCTCGCGCGCGGCGCGGAGCTGCTCGGACAGGACGCGCAGGTTCTTCACGCCAAGCTCGACGAAGGCGATGTCGCGCAGCACGGCGGCATGGGCGGTCAGCGCGGCGAGCAGCACGTCCTGCTCCAGCCCGCGCAGCGTCGCCTCCTGCGCCGAGATCTCGGTCTCCTCGGCCGCGACGGCGTTGGCGACCTGGCCGCCGGTATAGACCGGCTGCGTCAGGTTGATCGCCAGCGTCGAGGGCAGCACGACGTCGTTGAAGTTGTCAAACTGCGCCTCGAGCGAGACCGTGCCGGTCACCGTCGGGCGCAGGCCCGCCTGCGCCTGCACGGCCTGCTCGCCCTGGATCCTGAGATCGGCGCGGGCAGCGGCGATGTCCGGGCTGTTGCGATAGGCGGTGACGAAGGTGTCCGCCAGCGACTGTGCCGACACGCCTGCCGGTGCGAAGACCGCCGGCGCGAGGGCGAGTGTCGCGGCAAGCGCCGCGCGGCGGCGGTTGGGTCTCAGGTGGCTCACGGAGTGTCTCCCCAGGTTCGCCCTCGGATCACGCGTCAGAACTCGAAGGCGCGCGCACGCTCGAAACCCGCGACCAGCGGGCCGTCGCCGTCGAATACCCAGGCCGTCGACAGGGCGTCGCCCGCGCGGGTGACGACCCGGCAGCGCCCGACCGGGCCGTCGCGGAACAGCGCGACCAGGCGGCCGCCGTCCTTGAGCTGGGCGGTGAGGGTTTCGGGCAGCGCCTCGACGGCGCCGTTCACGAAGATCACGTCGTAGGGGCCGTGCGCCGGGTCGCCCGCGGCCGGGTCGCCGGCGGCGACGGCGGCGTTGATGACCTCGAGCGCGTCCAGCGTGGTCTGCGCGCCGGTGCGCAGCGCGGCCTCGGCCTCGACGGCGACGACCGCCTCGGCCAGGCGCGCGATCACGGCGGTCGAGTAGCCGGTGCCCGGGGCGAGGTCGAGCACGAGGTCGCCGTCGCCGATGCGCGCGGCCTCGAGCATCTTGGCAAGCGTGCGCGGCGCCAGAAGCGCGCGGCCCGCCGCCAGCGGCACGTCGACCTCGGCATAGGCGATCTCGCGCCGGGCGGCGGGCACGAAGCGTTCGCGCGGCACCTCGGACATCGCCGCGATGATGCCGTAGCGCGTGACGTCGGAGGGTCGCACCTGCGTGTCGACCATGGCGCGGCGCGCGGCAGCGAAATCGGTCATGCTCTCGCCCTTCGTGGCTTGGCCCCGGTTTCGTTGCCACAGCCGCCCCGAGGGAGCAACGCGCAAGCGCGCCAAGGCCGCCATGCCCGTCCGTTCGTGGCCGCACGACCACGCCGCCCCGGCGAAAGCCCGCCATTTCGGGACGGTTACGCGCCGGCCGGTCCGCTGCGGGCGGCCGGCGTCGGGCTGCCGGGGACGGCGGGCCGGGCGATCAGCCGCGGACGGGGCGGCGGTTCGGACGCGGGGCCGGACGGCGGCCGGGCGCGCTGCCGGCGCCCGTCTCACGCGCATCGCGGGGGCCGCGCATGTAGTGCAGTTCCGGCCGGTAGGGGCGCAGGAACGCGCGGTCGATCAAGCGCCAGATCAGGCCGGCGACGCCCGCCGGTCGCGGCTCGCCCGGCACGCCCCCCTCCGACCGGGCCCCGCCAGCCC
>JBCBPG010000774.1:0-2484 GCA_039820865.1 Pseudomonadota bacterium | reverse complement strand
GACAACCCGAACGAACAGACCCTGCGCGAGGGGATGTGGGGTCACCTGACGGCCGGCGGCTCGGGCGTGAACTGGTATCTCAAGGGCAACGGCTTCGGCGCCCACTCCTTCGACCAGAACCTCGACGACTTCGAGGGCTTTGAATCGATCTGGACCTGGACCCGCGCCGCGACCGAATTCTACAACGAGGTCATCCCGTTCTGGGAGATGACCCAGAACGACGGCCTGACGCCAGATCGCGGCGACTTCGTCTCGGCCAAGGCCGGCGAGTATTACGTCGCCTATCTGCCCTACGGTGAGGCGACCGATGTCGAGTTCGACCTCCTTGGCCAGGATGGCCAGACCTTCGACGTCTTCTGGTACGACCCGCGCAACGGCGGCGACCTGATCGCCGACGGCCAGGTCCAGGGCGGCGGCATCGTCGACATCGGCGACGCACCCACGGCCATCGGCAAGGACTGGGTCGTGATGCTGCAGAATCCCGAGCCGGGCGGCGGGACGGTCACGCCGCCGACCCCGCCGGCCAGCACGGGGCCGTGGCTGGCCAATGAGAACGGCCATTTCGTCATCGAGGCCGAGAGCGCGATCGACCAGGACCTGGCCGGCGGCTGGCAGTTCCACACGACCGACGACCTGCCGGAGGGGCACGAGGCGCCCTCGGGCGGCGCCTATATCGAGGCGAGCACCAGCAACTTCGGCCGCCACCTCGACGTGGACGACCACCCGAACTCGCTTCTGACCTACGAGTTCCTGCCCGAGACGGACGGCTACATCCGGATCAACCTGATCGCCAGCCACGAGGGAAACCCGACCGAGGAGAACGACACCTGGGTTGGCGTGCTGCTCGACGGCGAACCGGTGAACGCGATCGACCAGGGCGGCCGGTCGCTTGAGGAGAAGGGGCCGCTCGAGCTCTACAAGGCCTTCTCCAGCGGCGGCCGCGCCGACCAGTTCATCCTCGCCAACGGCAATATCGACAATGTCGGCAAGCCGATCGTCGTGCCGGTCACGGCGGGCGAGGTGCACACCTTCGTGCTGATGGAGCGCTCGGCCGGCCACCAGGTCGACAAGATCGTGCTCGAGTTCGGCGAGGAGCCCTTCACCGGCGGCCGCAACCACCCGGTCAAAGACGCCCCCAGGCTGAAGGCCGAACCGCTGTCGCCCCGTGACGACAGCGAGGAACCGCCGGCGAACACCGCCCCCGTCGCCGCGGATGACGCGGTCTCGCTGGCCTATGCGGGCGGGCGCACGGTGGATGTGCTGGCCAACGACACGGATGCGGACGGCGATGCGCTGACGATCACCGGCGTGACGGCCTCCGCGGGGCTGAGCGCCGAGATCGTCTCGGGCGGCGTGCGGGTGACCGCGGCCGAGGGTTTCTCGGGCGCGGGCAGCGTCAGCTACACCATCACCGACGGCGATCTGACCGACGAGGGTGAGATCGCCGTGACTGTCGCCGCCCCCGACCCGGTCGCCATCGAGCTGGTGCTCTATGACACGGTGCTGGACGAGGCGATCGCGACCCTTGAAGACGGCGCCACGGTCGCGCTCGACGCCGCCGCGCTCGACACGCTGACGGTCGTGGCGACGCCCGCGGGCACCGATGTCGAGAGCATGCGGCTCGAACTCGGCACCACGGTCGAGCGCGTCGAGAACATCGCCCCCTATGCCCTGTTCGGCGATACGGGCGGCGATCTCGCGGCGGGAACGCTCGGTTTCGGCGCGCATGACCTCGCCGTCACGGCCTACAGCGATGACGGGGCGGGGGGGCTGGTCCTCGGCGAACGCAGCCTCGACTTCACGCTGGTCCAGGCGAACCGCGCGCCGGTGGTCCTCGACCGGGAACTGTCGCTCGAGCATGGCGGGCAGTCGGTCGTCGACGTCTTGGCCGACGCCAGCGATCCCGACGGCGACGCGCTCTCGCTGGCGGGCATCGAGGCGACGGACGGCCTGACCGCCCGCCTGGTGGACGGCGGCATCGCGGTGACGGCCGAGGACGGTTTCGACGGCGCCGGCACCGTGAGCTACACCGTCGAGGACGGCCGCGGCGCCAGCACGCCGGGCCTGATCGAGGTCGAGGTGGCGCCCGCGCCGCCGTCCGACAGCCCCGCGCCCGTGCCGCCCCCGGTCCCCGGCCCCGTCCCCGGCCCCGGTGCGCGCATGGAGATCGGCAACGTCTCGGTCGAGCAGGAGGGGCCCGACGACTGGTACAGCGTCACCTTCAGCGACACGATCCCGGATGCCCGCGTCGTGCTGGGCCCCCTCGGCGGCAACGGGCCGCACCCGGTGTCGCTGCGCGTGCGCGAGGTCACCGACCAGGGCTTCGAGTTCCAGGTCGACGAATGGGACTACCTCGACGGCTGGCACATGGAGGAGACGTTCACCTGGATGGCCGTCAGTGCCGGCACCCATACGCTGGACGACGGGCGCACCATCAGCGCCGGACGCACCACCGCCGAGAGCGAGGACGACCAGACGGTGGCG
>JBCBPG010000773.1:0-2495 GCA_039820865.1 Pseudomonadota bacterium | reverse complement strand
TGCGATCCCCTCCAGCCGGAGCTGCGCGGCGATCAGCTGCCGTGCCGCGGCGACCGGCGAGACGACCGCCACCCGCAGCGCGGGAGGACCGCCCGGTGGCGTCCGGGTCGGGGGAGACGATGCGGGGCGCACCGGGCGCCTCGGCTCCTCGGCCGGCGCCTCGACCACCTCCTCCTCGACCAGGCCGAGGCGGGCGGTGAAGACCGACCCCTCGCCCAGTGTCGAGGTCACCGCGATGGTGCCTCCCATCAGGCCCACGAGGCGCTGGGTGATCGCGAGGCCGAGGCCCGTGCCCTCGAACCGCCGCTCGGTCGCGTTGTCGGCCTGCTCGAACGCGTGGAAGATGTCGCCGATCCGGTCGGCGGGGATGCCGATCCCGCTGTCGCGCACCACGATCGTCAGCGCCGCCGTGGCGCCGGTCGCCTGCGGCGGGCCCGAGAGCGCCAGAACGACATGGCCCCGCTCGGTGAACTTGCAGGCATTGCCGGCCAGGTTGATCAGGATCTGGCGCAGCCGGGCACGGTCGGCGCGAAAGATGCGGCGGAACCCGTCCCCGGCATTCAGCCGGTCGTCGACCACGATCTCCAGCCCCCGCTCCGTCGCCGCCGGCGCGAGCAGGCGCGCGACCTCCTCCATCAGCTGCGCGATGTCGACCGGTTCCGGCGCGAGCACGACGCGCCCGGCCTCGACCTTCGAGAGATCGAGGATGTCGTTGATGATGGTCAGCAGCGCGCTCGCGCTCTCGCGGATGGTATCGACATAGAGCGCCTGCGCATTGCCGAGCGGCGTCTCCGACAGCAGGTCCGCCATGCCGACGATGCCGTTCATCGGCGTCCGGATCTCGTGGCTCATGTTGGCCAGGAAGTTCGACTTGGCGCGCGTCGCCGCCTCGGCCGCCTCGCGCGCATCGGCCAGCTGGCGCTCGCGCTCCTTCGCCTCGGTCACGTCGCGCTCGATCGCCACGAAGCTCCGGATCAGGCCGGCGCTGTCGAACAGCGGGACGAGGTTCAGGTCCAGCCAGTAGGGCTCGCCGGTCTTGCGGTAGTTCAGGATCTCGCAGCGATGCGGGCGGCGGGCGCGGAGCGCGCGCCCGATCGCGCGCGTGGTGGCGCGGTCGGTGTCCGGGCCCTGCAGCACCTCGCCCGGCTTGCGGCCGATCATCTCGGCCAGCGAATAGCCGCTGATCTCCTCGACCGCGGCGTTGCACCAGGTGACCCGGCCCTGGGCGTCGGTCAGCACGATCGCGTCGTTGGTCTGCTGCACGATGCTGGCCATCTCGCGCGCCTTGGCCTCGCTCGCGATCAGGCGGCGGCGCGAGATCTCGAGCGCGCGCTGCGGTCCCACGATCGCCTGGTGGCCCACCACATAGGCCGCGAGGAAGGCGAGCGAGAGCGCCGCCGCCAGCGCCACGAGCGAGGTCACCAGCAGATGCGTCCGCGCGTCGCCCAGCGCCGATCGGTCGGGCGTGACCGCCAGCAGCAGGCTGGTGCCCGGGATCTCCAGGATGATGCGCTCGCCGCCGGCATCGGCGACGGCACCCTCGATGGTCCCCTCGATGGTCCCCGCGCCGGGCGTCGCGACGGGGGCCGCGACGGGGGTCGAGCCGGCCTTCGGCAGGTCCGCCATCTCGTGGCGCCCGACGATCTCGACGCGCGCGATGCTCTTCCACTCGGTCACCGGCAGCAGGCGCGGCATCAGCAGTTCCGCCACCAGCGCACCCTCGGCCACGCCATAGCTCTCGACCGGCAGGGCGATCAGCAGGACCTCGCCGTCGGCCGCCCTGGCGTGGTTGAAGAGCCGCGCGGCCCCGCTCTCGATGATCTCCTCCGCCATCACCCGGCGCAGCGCCGCCGGAAAGCGCGACCGGCCGCCGCTGGCGATGCCCTGCGCGATCAGCGGCTCCAGCAGGATGTCGTAGATCTCCACGCGCAGGATGCCGGGATCGATGTCGAAGGCGCGCAGGAAATCGGCGAGGTCGGCGAGGCTGCGTTCCTCGCCCATCACCGCCTGGGCGACCAGCGGGCGGCGGGCGAGGTAGTCGAGACCCCGCGTATGGGCGTCGATCAGCCGGCGCTGCGCCTCGGCGACGGCGCGCAGGTCGGACCGCAGCACCGCGTCCTGGTGCCTGACGAAGGCCTGCTTGCCCGCCCACCAGACGCCCGCCCCCGCCAGCAGCAGGGTGATGACGAAACTGCCGAGCAGGAAGCCCGCAAAGGCCCTCCCGATCGAGAAGCCACTCTTCATCAGCGCTCCGTCCGGGACCCGCCGGGCACTGACTGGATCTCGCCCTCGGGACCGTAGCGCACCATGCAGAGGTCCCCGGCCCCGAGCGCCTCGTGCGCGTCGGGGCGGTCGGGAGCATAGGCGCCGAAGGGCCGCACCCAGCGGCGCATCAGGCCCTGCACGGGGCCCGCCACCGTCTCCAGCGCCGCGCGCAGCCGCGCCCGCGTCTCGGCGATGTCCGCGCCGGGCTCGACCTCGGCCATGGCCGCCAG
>JBCBPG010000772.1:0-2498 GCA_039820865.1 Pseudomonadota bacterium | reverse complement strand
TCTGGCGACAAGAAAATGCGGCAAACAAAACAACCTGGAGCGCGAGACCTGACGCAGTCAGGTCGGCAAGCGCTCTAGCGCCCCGCGGCCACGCCCTCGCGTCGGGGATCGGCGCCGCCGGTGAGCGTGCCGTCCGGCGCGACGGTGATGGCGTGCAGGCCCGAGGTCATGTCGGCCCGCTCGACCGCGTGGCCCATCGCGGCCATCCCCTCGGCCACCGCCTCGGGCACCTGGCCGGTCTCGACCACCACCGCGTCGCGGTTGCGCTGCGAGACATGGCCGCCGACCATCGCGCCCGCCACCGCCTCGGCCGGGCCTGCGCCCGCATCGAGGATCGCGACCAGCGCGCCCGCCACGTATTCCGGGATGCGCGAGCCGCCGGGCGAGCCGATCACCACGCGCGGGCTCGAGGGCGCGCCCACGGCATAGACGATCGTCGGCGCCATCGAGGAGCGCGGCCGCTTGCCCGGCCCCGGCGCATTGGCCACCGGCGCGCCGTCGGGCCCCGTGGGGCGGAACGCGAAATCGGTCAGCTGGTTGTTCAGGATCATGCCGCCCGCCATGCGCCCCGAGCCGAAGGCCGTCTCGATCGAGGCGGTGATCGACAGCGCCAGTCCGTCACCGTCGATCACCGAGAGATGGGTCGTGCCGGGCCGCGTATCGACGACCTGCGGCGCGCGCCGCCCGTCACGCTCGGCCGGCACGCCGGCGCTCGCAGGCCCGGTCGAGGCCGCGCCCGGGTCGATCAGCGCCGCGCGCCGGGCGAGATAGGCAGGGTCCATGAGCCCCGCCACCGGCACGTCCACCTGGTCGGGATCGGCCAGGTAGAGCGCGCGGTCGGCATAGGCCAGCCGCGAGGCCTCGGCGAAGAGATGCGCGGCCGCCACCGGATCGTCGGCCGCCGGGAACTGGTCCATGAGCCCCAGGATCTGCCCCACCGTCGTCGCGCCGGACGAGGGCGGGCCCATGCCGCAGACCCGCCAGGCCGCGCGATAGGTAAGGCAGACCGGCGACCGCTCGATCACCCGATAGGCGGCGAGATCCTCCAGGCTCAGCACGCCCGGGCGCGGCGGCTGGCGGGTGGCCGCCACGATCGCCTCGGCCACGGGCCCGGCATAGAGCGCGTCCGGCCCCGCCTCGGCCAGGCGCGCCAGCGTGTCGGCCAGCGCCGGCTGGCGCAGCGTCTCGCCCGCCACCAGCGGCGCACCGCCGGGCAGCAGCACCGCCGCGGCATCCGTGGTCGCCAGCCGCTCGGCATAGGTGGCGGTCGAGGTCGCGAGGCGAGGCGTCACGACGAAACCCTCGCGTGCCAGCCGCTCGGCCGGGGCGACGAGGCGTGCCCAGGGCAGGCGGCCGTGATCGGCATGCAGCCGGCCCATCAGCCGCGCCAGCCCCGGCACGCCCACCGACCGGCCCGAGGCGACGGCCTCCCAGAAGCCCAGCGGCTCATCCCCGTCGAGGAACAGCGCCGGCGTGGCCGCGGCCGGCGCCGTCTCGCGCGCGTCCAGTGTCGTCAGCCCCGCCCCCGGCGCATGCACCAGCGCAAAGGCGCCGCCGCCGAGCCCGCTCGACTGCGGCTCGACCACGCCCAACACCAGGAGCGCCGCGATCGCCGCATCGGCCGCGCTGCCGCCCTCGGCCATCGCCGCCGCGCCCGCCTCGCTCGCCAGCGGATGCGCCGCCACGATCATCTCCCGCCCGGCCACGACCGCCGGGCGGGGCGCAAAGCCCGAGGCCGCCTCCGGGACCGCCCGGGCGTCCTGGGCGGCGGCAGTCTGGCCGAGGGTGGCAAGGACAAGGACGGTGGCGGCGATCAGGCGGACCATGGCGCTCTCCATCGGGGGGGTCGCGCCCATTGCAGCAGGTCGCCCCCACGGCGCCCAGAGCACAGCGCCGATCGGTCCTCGATGAAAACTGTCGAGAGGGGCTGAATAATCCCGGCCGCGGCGGCGCCCCATGACCAGCGCGGCCACGGTATCCGTGTCCCTGTTGCGGAGTCCGCGATGGTCGCCCTGCCCATCCCCTACGCCAAGGACTGTGCCTGCAGCGCCTCAACGCCATACGGTGTCTGCCAGCGCGCCCAGCTGCACCAGGGCATTCAACGCACGGGTCTCGGTGACCGGAACGATCCCACGACCCTGGGCGCGGACGTCAACACCGACGTCTTCTTCCCAAGCGGCAAGGCGGCCACGCCACAGGACAGGGCGCTGGGCGACGCCGCCTTCGGCCCCGAGCACAACCTGATTCCCGCCAAGGGCGCGCAGTGGACGACGCGCGGCCGGGTGCCAGAGCGCCTTCCAACCGGAGGTGAGCACGGGCGCCCTTCCCACCCACGTCAGTTTAGGCCGAGGCGCATGAACATCCCGTTGCGTCCGGGCGTCCAGCAGCGTTCGCTGAATGGTAACGGGATCGCGGCAACGATGACGCGGGAGGGGGCGAGAGCGGGGCGTTTCCGTCCGGCCGGAAACCGCTCTGGAGCAGGCCTAGGTGCTGATCGC
>JBCBPG010000771.1:0-2500 GCA_039820865.1 Pseudomonadota bacterium | reverse complement strand
GGCAGGCCCCGCAACGCCGCCGCACCGGTGATCGCCGCGGCAAGCGGATGCTCCGAGCCGCGCTCGAGGCCGGCGGCGAGGGCCAGCAGCCGGTCCTCGGGCAGGCCCTCGGCAATCACCTCGGCGAGCTGCGGCCGCCCCTCGGTCAGCGTGCCGGTCTTGTCGATCACCAGCGTGCAGGCGCCCGCCAGCCGCTCCAGCGCCTCGGCATCGCGGACCAGCACACCGGCCTGCGCCCCCCGCCCCGATGCCACCATGACCGACATCGGCGTGGCGAGGCCGAGCACGCAGGGGCAGGCGATGATCAGCACGCTGATCGCGGCGACCAGGGCGTGGGGCAGCGCGGGCGCGGGGCCGAGCGCGAGCCAGGCCACGAAGGCGACGAGGGCCACCGTGACGACGGCGGGCACGAAGACACCGGCCACGCGGTCGGCCAGCGCCTGGATCGGCGCGCGGCTTGCCTGGACCCGGGCGACCAGGTCCACGATGCGCGCGAGCGTCGTCTCGGTGCCCACCCGCTCGGCCCGGATGACCAGGCTGCCGGTGCCGTTCACGGTGCCCGCGGTCACGGCGTCGCCCGCGGTCTTCTCCACCGCCACCGGCTCGCCCGTCAGCATGCTCTCGTCGAGCGCGCTCCGCCCCTCCAGCACGACGCCGTCGACCGGCACGCTCTCGCCCGGCCGCACGCGGAGGCGGTCGCCGACGACGACGGCGTCGAGGTCGACATCCTCATCGCCCGCGTCACCCAGTCGCCGCGCCGTCCTGGGCGCCAGGGTCAGCAGCGCGCGGATCGCGTCGCCGGTCCGCTCCCGCGCCCTGACCTCCATGACCTGGCCGACCAGCACCAGCGCGATGATCACGGCCGCGGCCTCGAAATAGACCGGCGGCACGGCGCTCCCCGCCACGGTCGCCGGCAGGATCGACGGAACCAGCAGCGACACCCAGCTGAAGACGAAGGCCGCGCCGGTGCCGATCGAGACCAGCGTCCACATGTTCGGCGCGCGGTTGACGATCGAGGCCCAGCCGAGCCGGAAGAACGGCGCGCCCGCCCAGGCGACCACCGGCGTCGCCAGCAGCGCCTGCGCCCAGGCCGCGGGCCAGGCGCCCAGCCAGGTCGCGACCGGCAGGCCGAGATGCGCCCCCATCTCCAGCGCGAAGACCGCCGCCGCGAGCGGTGCCGCGACCATCAGACGGCGCGAGAGCTCGACCAGCTCGGGACTGGGCCCGTCATCGGCGCCCGGCAGCACCGGCCCGGGCGCCACGCCGCAGGCCGAGCAGGCCGGCGGGGCGACGGGGACGACGGGCGGACACATCGAACAGCCGCCGTCGGCCGCCCGCGGCGCCGGCTTGCGCACGGCCTCGGTCTCGGCAGCGCCCTGGTCGAGCATCGCGGCATCTGTCATCGCGGCCTCATCGTTTAGGGCTTCTTACCTATTCGCTCCAGTAGAGGGAGGGTCAAGTGAAACCGATGGCGGCTGATCGGCAACGGCGCTGTCGCCCCCAGGACACGTCCCGTCCCGGGGCGACACGCTCGCGGCTTTCTCGCCGGCGCGACACGGGGTATGGTTCCGCGTGAGCGAGAGCGCGAGAGACGTTCCGCCGTTGAGGAAATCGTTATGCAGTATCCGGCGCGCTTCGGCGACCTTCCGGAATACGCGTTTCCGCGCCTGCGCCGGCTGCTCGAGGGCACGCCGGCGGGCGGGCCGGAGACGCCCATGTCGATCGGCGAGCCGATGCACGCCGTGCCGGACTTCGTGATGCCGGTGATGGCCGCGCATGCGGCGACGCTGTCGCGCTATCCGCCGAACGAGAGCCTGCCCGAGCTTCGCGCCGCGATCTCCGGCTGGCTCGAACGCCGCTATGCCCTGCCCGAGGACCGGCGCGACCCCGAGCGATGCATCCTGCCGCTCAATGGCACGCGCGAGGGGCTGTTCAACGCCTGTCTCGCCCTCTGCCCCGAAACCAAGGGCGGGATGAAGGGCGGCCAGCGCCCGGCCGTGCTGCTGCCGAACCCGTTCTACCAGTGCTATGCCGTGGCCGCGCTGACCGCGGGGGCCGAGCCTGTCTATGTCCCCGCGACCGAGGCGACCGGCCACCTGCCGGACTTCGCGTCGCTGCCGGCCGACCTGCTGGACCGCACGGCGATCGTCTACATCTGCTCGCCCGCCAACCCGCAGGGCGCCGTGGCCGACCGGGCCTGGTGGCGGCGGCTCTTCGACCTGGCCGAGGCGCACGACTTCATCGTCTTCGCCGACGAGTGCTATGCCGAGATCTACGGCGACACGCCCCCGGTCGGCGCGCTTCAGGTTGCGGCCGAGACCGGCGCCGATCCCGAGCGGCTGGTCGCCTTTCACTCGCTCTCCAAGCGTTCGAACCTCGCGGGCCTGCGCTCGGGCTTCCTCGTGGCGGGGCCCGGGGCGCGCGCAAAGCTGCTGCAGCTGCGCGCCTATGCGGGTGCGCCACTGCCGATCCCCGCGCAGCACGCCGCCGCCGCCGCCTG
>JBCBPG010000770.1:0-2507 GCA_039820865.1 Pseudomonadota bacterium | reverse complement strand
GCCACCCCGGTCAGCAGCAGTGCGATACCAGCAGGCAGCGGCACCGGGTCCATCGGATCCGCGAAGGTGAGGTTCAGGATCGTGGCAAACGATGGCGTGCCTTGCGGCGGTGCGCTGAGGTTGAGCGTCACGCTGAAGCTGTTCGCGTCAAATGTGACGTTGGTGATGCTGTCCGTCATCGACGGCGACTGACCGAGCGAGACGCCGGTCAGCTCCGCGTCGATCCCGCTCACAGAGAAGGTGTCGCTCAACGCCTCTGTCAGCACCAACACGATCGAGGTTGCCCGAAAGTCGATGCTCTCGCCCTGAAAGAGAAGTTCGTCTCCGATCATCGAGCCGTCGCCAGCGACGATTTCGGGGTTCGCAATGTCGTCGACGACCAGCAGGCCGTTGTTCGGGTCCCCACCGGCGATCACGTCGATCGTGTCGCCGATCAGCGAGGCCGCGGCGAGGCCCGGTGCCGCGACCAGGGCGAGGGCGAGAGGCAGGGCGCGGGTCAGCATGGTCGGTTCCTTTCGGCTGGGGCCGGATGGGCGGGCGCATGCGCCTGGACGCCTAACTCGGAAAGTTGCCCTTGAGGGCGATGATGAAGTTCACGTTCATATAGGGCTGGCGGTTCTCATGCGGCTGCGCCTGAGCGGCAGGGGCAGCGGCGAGCGACCCGCCCTGGAGCGCCGCCCAGGGCGCCGGGGCGGCCTGGGCATCGTAGATGAGCGCGGCGCTCAGCGTGGCGGCGGCGAAGTCGTCCGGCGGCAGCTGGCTCACGCGGAAGGGGTCGTCGTGGTTCGGCGTGTGCAGCGACGTGCAAGCTACGGCATCCTCCCCGCCCGTCGTGCTCACCCGCCGGTCGGTCAGCCCGGTCCCCTGGCCCGCGCCGATAACGACCCGGCCGCGCAGGTCCGGCACGGCGAAGGTCGACTTTCCGTCCCCGCCATACGTCGTGCCGATCAGGTAAAACAGCATATCGAATTCTGTGGTCGACAGGAGCTTGCCGTCGCAGAACGTATAGCCGTCCGGCTCGTGAACGCCGCAGAAGAAGCGGATGGATCCTACAAAGGCCATGGCGTTCTCGCGTCCTGGTTCTTATCGCGGCGGGTAGCGGCCGTGGATCGCGATGAAGTAGTCCATCGCGATCCACGGCATCATGTTGTCGTGCTCCTGCCCCAGCCCTTCGGCCGACACGGTGCCGTCGGCCATCGGGGTGTCGGGCGGGTTCTTGCTGGTCAGGGTCTGGCCGCCGACCGACAGGAGGTGGCCAGACGGAGAGGGTTCCGTGCCGGGTAGGTTGGCCGTGCGTACGGTGTGGCTGTGCGCGGGCAGCTGGTCCGTGGTCAGCGCCACGGTCTCCGAGCCGCCCGTCTCGCCCATGGCGTAGGCCGAGGCCCCTGTCGTTTGGCCGAGTCCGAGCGGGACGCGGCCGCGCAGGTCCGGCAGGGCGATGGTGTCTATCCCGTCCCCGCCGAACATAGTGTCGATGATGGAGAAGAGTGCGACGTTGCTGTCGATGGAAAGTGTGGCGCCGTCGTACTCCGCGTAACCGCGCGGCACGAAGTGGTACGGGAAGATGCGCAGTTCGCCCGTCAACGCCATGAATGCCACCCACCCCTCAAGTATTGCGGTCACGCCACGTCATCATCGGGCGAATGTCTAAGAGTCGTTGCGATTACCGGAAATTCGCTTGTCGTCGGCGCGATCGTCGCTTGCCTCCATGGCCACGCAGGGTGATGAGCGGCGCGACAGGCTGGGAGACAGACGATGACCACATGGACGGCGCTGACGACACTGGCCGAGGAGGCGCCTGCTCGGGCGCTTGCCGCGCAGATGGAGGAGCTGCTCGATCCGAGCCCGACCGGCGTCGGCTGTTTCGAGATCGAGGATGGCTCGGGGCGCTGGGAGGTTGGCGGCTACTTCACCGAGATGCCGGATGAGGCGGGGCTCGCGCTGCTCGCGGTCATGCATGGCGCGCGGCCCTTCGCGGTCTCGAAGCTCGCGGATCGGGACTGGGTGGCGCAGGTGCGGCGCGAACTGCACCCGATCGAGACCGGGCGCTTCGTCGTCCACGGCGCGCATGACGCGCATCGCGTGGGCCCCAACGTCCACGCCCTCGCCATCGAGGCG
Organism: Pseudomonadota bacterium; assembly: GCA_039820865.1. Taxonomy (GTDB): domain Bacteria; phylum Pseudomonadota; class Alphaproteobacteria; order Rhodobacterales; family Rhodobacteraceae; genus Thermohalobaculum. The sequence continues at coordinate 389 of JBCBPG010000770.1, read as the reverse complement.
GCGATGGCTTTCGGTACTGGGCACCACGCCACCACCCAGGGCTGCCTCTGGTTGATCGACCGGCTTGCCCGGGCTGGCTGGCGGCCCCGGCGGGTGGCGGATATCGGCTGTGGTACCGGCGTGCTGGCGATGGCGGCGGCGAGCGTATGGCGCGTGCCCGCCATGGCCTCCGATATCGACCCCGTGGCGAGCGCCACCGCCCGGGCGAACGCTGCCGCGAACGGCCTCAGCGGTTTCGTCCGCGCGCTGACGGCGCCGGGCTTCCGGCATGAGCGCCTGCGGCGTGAGGCGGCCTACGACCTGGTGCTCGCGAATATCCTGGCAGCGCCGTTGAAGCGCCTCGCGCCGGATATCCATTGTCATCTGGCGCCGGGCGGCCGGGCGATCCT
>JBCBPG010000769.1:0-2510 GCA_039820865.1 Pseudomonadota bacterium | reverse complement strand
CGTCGCGGGCGACGTGCTGGTCGATCTCGACCCGGGCGTGAAGAACCCCGCCTTCATCGACGGCCTCACCGACATCGCGGCCACCAACGGCACCATCCAGGCGATCGACCGCGTGCTGCTGCCGATCGACCTGGCCGAGGCGGTGACACTGCCCACCATCGCCGAGATCGCCACCGGCTCGACCGAGTTCGAGGCGCTGGTGGCGGCGCTGACGGCAACGGGGCTGGTCGACCTCTTCACCGATCCCGACGCCGCCTTCACCGTCTTCGCGCCCACCGACGACGCCTTCCGCGGCCTGGCCGAGGCGATCGGCATTGATACCACCGGCGTCGCCGATGCCGATCTCGCCGGTGCGCTGGTCGGGGCCCTCGGCGCCGATCTCGTCACCGACGTGCTCCTCTACCACGTCCGCGCGGGCGAGGCCTCGGTCGCCGAACTCCAGGCAGACCGCGTCAGCGACACGGCGCTGGACGGCGCGATCCTCGCCTTCGACGGCGACACGATCGTCGATGCCGATCCGGGCGTCGCCGATCCCGCCTTCATCGACGGCCTCACCGACATCGAGGCGCTGAACGGCACGGTCCAGGCGATCGACGGCGTGCTGCTGCCGGCCGACTTGCTGGACAGTGCCCGGGTCGTCGCCCGCGGCAGCCGTGACGACGATGTCCTGCGCGGCGGCGCCGGGGACGACCGGCTGGGCGGGCGCTCGGGCGAGGACGTGCTGATCGGCGGCGAGGGCGGCGACCGCCTCTTCGGGCGCAGCGGCGACGACCTGCTCTTCGGCGAGGCGGGCAACGACATCCTGCGCGGCGGCTTCGGCGACGACCACCTGGTGGCGGGCGCCGGCAACGACTTCCTCAGCGGCGGCCGCGGCGCTGACAGCTTCGATTTCAGCGACCTGGAGGGCGAGAACACGATCTGGCGCTTCGACCGCAAGGACACGCTGATCCTGTCGGCCGAAGAGTTCGAGTCCGCCGAGGCGGTGCTCGAGGACGCCACCGTCTTCGCCCGCTCGGTCCTGATCGAGGGCGAGAACGGCTCGATCCTCGTCCAGCGCGCCTTCGGCCTGGACGAGGGCGACATCCTGCTGGTCTGACGCTGCGGCATCAGCACCCGCGGCCGGCGCGACCTGCCGGCCGCTCCCTCCGCTGGACGGCCCTCGCGCGGCGGGTCAGTCTGCGCCCCTGGGCCGGCTGGCAAGGGGATCCCGTGAGCGACACTGACGCCGACGCCGAACCCGACACCGCCTGGCGGCCCCGCCCCTTTTCGCCGGCCCCTGACGGGCTGGGGCTGGCGGGGTTCCTCGGCCGGCTCCTGTCGGACCCGATCTCGGCCGCGCCGGCGGCCTGCTATCACGGGCCCATCGCGGTCAGGCGGCGGCGCGACGGGCGGGCGGTGCTGGCCTGGATCACCGATCCCGGGACGCTGGACACCCTGTTCCGCGCGCCCGAGGCCTATCCCAAGAGCACGACCGACGCGCGCATCCTGCGCCCCGCCTTCGGCGACAGCCTGCTGACGGCCGAGGGCGCGTCCTGGCGCTGGAAGCGCCGCCTGGCCGCGCCCTTCTTCGCGCCCGCGGCGCTGGCCGCCCGGCACGGCGCCATGATCGTCCCCTTCCGCGAGGCGGCCGACGCCTGGGCCGCCGCGCCCGAGGGCCGGATCGACGTCGCCGGGCTGATGACCCGCACCACGCTGGAGGTCGTGCGCCGCATCCTCTTCGCCGAAGACCGCATCGACGTCGCCCGTCTCTCGGCCGCGATCGACGCCTATCTCGGCCCCGTGCCCTGGGTAGTGGCGCTGGCCGCGCTCAAGGCGCCGGACTGGGCACCCTTTCCCGGTCGGGGCCGGATGGCGGACGGGCGGCGGCGGATGCGCGCGCTGGTGGCCGCGCTGGTGGCCGGGCAGCGCGACCGCCATGGTGCCGGCGGCGAGCCGGGTGACAGCCTGACCGCCGCGCTGCTGGCGGCCGAGGATCCGGAGACAGGCCAGCGGCTGACCGACGACGACCTCGTCGACATGGCGCTGACGCTGATCGCGGCGGGGCACGAGACGACGGCGGGCACGCTCACCTTCGCGCTGGTGGCGCTGGCCCGGCAGCCCGCGCTCGAGGCGCGGCTGGCGGCCGAGATCGCGCGGGTGACGGGCGGCGCACCCGTCGCGCCCGAGCACCTGGACGCGCTGGTCGAGACCGAGGCGATGCTGCGCGAGGTGCTGCGGCTGTTCCCGGCCGGCGCGCTGATGGGCCGGCGGATGGCCGAGGACGGCGCGGTGCTTGGCGAGACGCTGGCTGCCGGCACCACGCTCTTCGTGCCGGTCTATGCGCTGCATCGCCGCCCGGCGCTCTGGCCCGACCCCGACCGCTTCGACATCGAGCGCCATCTCGGCGCCGAACGCGCGACGCTGCACCGTGCGGCCTGGATGCCCTTCGGCGCCGGCCCGCGGATCTGCATCGGCGCGAGTTTCGCCATGGCCGAGATGGTGCTGGGGCTGGCGACGCTGGTGCAGCGGCT
>JBCBPG010000768.1:0-2510 GCA_039820865.1 Pseudomonadota bacterium | reverse complement strand
GGCATGACCGCTGCAAACGGGCTGTCGGCGGGCACGGGGACATAGCTTGGCGCCTGCTCGGCGAAGAACAGCCCCGTCGTCTCGCCGGCGGCATCGGTGTAGGTGATCCGGTCGGGCTGGAAGAGAAAGGGGAAGGTGTCGTCGAAGGAGAACTCGTTGGGATCGAGCTCATCAATCGGCTCTTCCTCATCCAACTCCTCGGTGTCCAGCTCTCCAGGGCCTTCCTCGTCGCCAACGTCCTCATCGAAACCGTCGTCGTCGTCTGGGTCGGAGAACGCCAGCTCACCATCGAGGCCGAACTCGACGTCATGCATGGCGTCCAGGACGATGTTCTCACGCTCGTCGGCGCCTTCGAAACTCGTGCCATCGAGCGAGGCGAAGGTGATGTCCGAGAAGCTGAGATCGCGCGGGTCACGATCCGGCAGGGCGACGACGATGTCCCGGGCCGCTGCGATCGTCACGTTTTCGACCACGCCGATGCCTTGCCGCGGTGCGCCCAGGCCCGTCTCGAAGCCCTCGATATCGGCGTTGCGGAGGGTCAGGCTGTTCTGGTTCGCGAAGTGGTCGAGCTTGATGCCGTAGGACTGCGGCGCCCCCGTTCCGAGAACGGAGACCGTGTCGAAGGTGAGCCGCGTGGCATAGGGCGCGTCGATGCCTGAGTACTCGATGTTCCAGAAGTTCAGGTTCGAGAAGGTGGACTGGAGCGTCTCCTCATACGCCTGCGGCACCTGTGCCAGCCCATCCTCGGCCAGCTCGACATCAAGGTCGTCGCGGTCGTCCGTGTGGAGATAGTGGATCTGCAGGCCCTTGGGGGCGTTGTAGGCAACGTTGCCGTCGTAGCTTGGGACGGGGACGTGCTTCGCACGCACCATCGTCCCGTCCGGGCCGATCAGTGCGCCGTTCGGCAGCTGCGCCACGTCGACCAGGTTCTCGCCGAGCCCTTTTTCGACAAGGCCGAGCGTCCAGTAGACATAGGCGTGGCCTGTGGAGCCGGAGACGACGTTGTCGTCGACCGTGACGCCGGCGCCGTGGAACCAGAAACCGTCGCCCTGCCAGCCGAAATCCATCCGGTCGACGCGGTCGTCCACCTCCTGCAGTTCGAGGTCGTCCCCGTTCTCGAGCTCGAGGGCGTTGCGCTGCTCGGCGGGGTTCAGCCTGGCCTCGGGATTGACGGTGCGGATGGCGATGTTGCCGACGAAACTACCAACCTCGTCGCCCGCCTCGGTGTTGTAGGCCGCACCCGTGATGTTGTGGCTGACATTGCCGATGAAATCGACGTTGGAGGAGTGGTTCACATAGGCCCAGCCCGGATCGTCCCGCACGACCGTGCCCTCGAAATGGGCCGGGTCCCCCTCAGCGCCGCCGCGGTGAACATGGACCGAGTACCGGCCGCGGACATTGGTGCCGCCGAGATCCATGATCTCGGTGTTCTCCGCGCGGATCGATTCCTCGCTGTCCGAAAGGAGCGTCCAATCATTGAGCGCCACGGATTTGTCCGTACGGCCGAGGCCCTCGAAGGCGACGTAACGCGCATCCACATCGTTCGTGTGCATGACTATGACATGGCCGCGATTGAGCGCTCCCTCGTTCTCCGAGGTGAACGCGATGTTGCGGGTGAGGTTGGCGACATGGACGTCGAGATCCGGCCGCGGGGCGACATGGTCGGTGTCGAGCGCCCGGTCGAGCGTGATCGTCGCGCCGTCGATTGCGGTGATGATCCGGACCTCGTCGCCGGACGGGTTGCCCGGGTCGGTGCCCGCGATGGTCAGCTCGTCGCCGATCCGCCAGCCGGTCGGTGCCGAGGCCAGGGTGATCGTGGTCGAGCCCGCAACGGCGCCGTCGGCCAGTGTGGTGAAGCCCGTCTTCTCAGCACCGTAGATCACCGTCTTGCCGTGGAGCAGGGCGCCGCGGCTGATGAGGGCAGGGTCCCAGTCCCGGTCGATCACCCCATCATCGGCGAACACGACACGTGCGGTGACACCTGCGTCGATCGGTGCCTCGGCAGTGCCGATCCGCAGCTCGCCCGTATGGGTGGTGACGAGGGTGTCGACCTTCAGCTCCGTGTTCCGGTCGGTCGCGAAGCTCAAGAGACCGTCCGCCCGGATGGTCTTGATCTCTGGCGAGAGCATGCCGTCCACGCGGACCTCGATGCCCTCAGGGATGTGCACCTTCGCGCCCTCGCCGGGCACCACGCCGCCTTCCCAGGTTGCCGGATCGCTCCAGTCGCCCGATCCGATGGCGCGATGGGTGACCGCATCGAGCGGCACAAGGGCCATCGCAGGCCCGCTATGCGCCGCGCCGCCATGGCCAGCCATCCCGTGCGTCATGGTGCTGTCGGTCGTTGTGTCCTGCATCGCGCGCCTCGCTTTCCAGCTTCGATTCCGCTGAACGATGCCGCCGACCGGCTGTCATCACGCTGTCAGCCACCGTCAGCGTGCCGACAGGCACGCTGTGCTATAGGCTCCGATCACGCTTGGTGGGGCTGTGGGGAGTAAGGATGAGTGACCGGG
>JBCBPG010000767.1:0-2512 GCA_039820865.1 Pseudomonadota bacterium | reverse complement strand
CGGCCTCGGCCAGGGCGGCGCGACCGGGGGCGGCCTCGGCGTTGTGGGCGGTCAGGCGGTCGAGGCCGTCGAGCGCGTCGCGGGCGGCGGCGGCGTCGCCCCCGGCGCCGGCGGCGGCGAGGCGGCGGAGCGTGTCGATGCGGCCGAGCCGGGCGAGGGCGGCGAGCTCGAGCGCGACGACGCCCGCGAGGCCGGTGGCGAGCAGGACGGCGAGGCCGGTCGCGAGCCAGCCGGCGACGGCCCAGCGGGCGAAGACGGCGGCGACCAGCGCATCGACGGCCAGCCAGAGGGCGATCCCGGCGAGGCCGGTCGCGGCCCAGCCGAGCCAGCGCCACGGGCCCGGCCGGCGGCCGGCGGCCGCGGTGGCGGCGATCACGGCGGCGGCGCGGGCATGGCTGCGCTCGTCCCCGGGCGCGGCGCCGGGATCGGCATCCTCGACGGGCGGTGCCTCGGCCGCGCCGGGGCGGGGCGCGTCGTCGAGCTCGACGACGACGGGGCCCTGTCGTTGACCCTCAGCCAAGGCGGTCACCGATCAGGAAGTCGAGCGCGCTGTCGAGGCGGATATGCGGCGGCGGGCCGGCGCCCCAGCGCGGAGGACGGAAGTCGAGGCTGCGGAACCGTGCGCCGTCGGGCCAGTCCGGCGTCTCGCCCGCGCGGGCGGCGGCGAGGAAGGCGGCCGGGTCTTCGGGCAGCGCGCCGGGGTGGAGCGCGGTCTCGCGGGCGCCGTCCTTCGGGATGCCGCGGACCATGGCGAGGGGGCCGTCGGGGGTCATCTGCTCGTGCTCGGCCGTGGCGCGGAGCGAGGCGATGGCCATGGCGCGCACCTCGGCGCCGTCGAAGCTGGCCTGGCGGGTGGCATCGGCGAGCATCGCCTCGATCAGGCGCGCATGGGCGTCGTGCTGGGTGTGGTGCAGCCGGTCGGCCTTGGTCGCGGCGACCAGCACGCGGGCGATGCGGCGCGCGCCCATCAGCCGGTCGAGCCAGCCCGAGCGGCCGTGGCGGAACGAGGCCATGACGGCGCCGAGCGCCTCGGTCATGTCGGCGAGCGCCGCGGGCCCGCGTTCGAGCGCGGCGAGCGGGTCGACCAGCACGACCTGGCGGTCGAGGCGGGTGAAGTGGCGGCGGAAGAAGGGTTTGACCACGTTGGCGCGATAGGCGTCGTAGCGCCGCCGCATCTCGGCCCAGAGGCTGCCGGGGGCGCGGCCGCGCACGGTGTCCGGGCGCGGCAGGGGGGCGAAGGCGAGGGCGGGGGAGCCCTCGAACTCGCCCGGCATCAGGAACCGCCCCGGCGCGAGCGTGGAGAAGCCCGCCTGCCGGCAGGCCTGGAGATAGCCGGTCCAGGCGGCGGCCAGCGCCTCGGCCGCGGGTTCGCCATGGGCGCCGGCGGGGTCGACGGCGGCGAGGGCGGCGGCCCAGCCCGTCGCGGCCCCGGCCCGCGCGGGGCGGGCGGCATCGGCCAGCGCGGTGGCGGCCCAGGTCTCGTAGTCGGTTTCGATCAGCGGCAGGTCCAGCAGCCACTCGCCCGGGTAGTCGGTGATGTCGAGGTTGAGCGTGTTGTAGCCGCTGATGCCGGCGACATGCTCGGCGATCGTGCCGGCGATGCCCGAGGGGGCGAGGCGGAGCGCGATGCGGAGCTGGCTGACCGAGCGGGTCGAGCGCGGCCAGGCGGGCGGGTCGGCGCGCAGCGTGTCGAGATGCGCCTCGAGCGCGAAGCGCGGCACGGCGGGGTCGGGCTGGGGGCGCAGGACCGCGGCGCGGATGCGCTCGGCCCCCGGCAGGCGGCGCAGGCGCGCGCGGTCGAGGAGCGCGGCGGCCAGCGCGGTGACGAAGACGGTCTTGCCCGCGCCCGCGAGGCCGGTGACGCCGACGCTGACGGTGCTCTCGAAGGCCGAGCCCGCGTCGGTGCGCAGGCGCTCGACACTGTCGATCAGGTCGTCGGCCAGGCCGCCCAGGCCGAAGCTCCAGCCGCTGCCCCAACCGCTGGACCAGCCGCTGCCCGGGGAAGCGCCAGAGGACGTGCCCGGGGACGCATCAGAGGACACGCCCGGGGACACGCTGCGGGGCGCATGGCCAGCGGGCGGTGTCACGGCATGCCGCTCGCCCGCCCCGCCCTGTTGCCCGGCCTGCTCCTGCCCCGCCTGCTCCTGCCCCGCCCGCTGTTGCTCGGCCCCGTCCGCCATTCGTCCGCCGCCGTCCCCTTGCCCGTCGGGGCGCGCCTCGAAGCGGGCACCCTGTACGCCGCAGGACATCGGTGGTTGCGCGCGCGGGTGCAAGCGGGAAACGCAGGAGGCGGCCCTCGACGCCCGCCTGGGCCCGGCAGGTCTTGCGGGGCGCGGGCGGGGGCGGCATGAGGCGCGCCATGCCGCGCTATCGCCTGACGCTGGAATATGACGGGGGCCCGTTCGTCGGCTGGCAGCGCCAGTCGGGTGATCGGGCCGGTAATGGGGCCGGTGATGGGGCGGATGGCGGCGCGGTCTCGGTGCAGGGCGTGATCGAGGCGGCGCTGGCGCGG
>JBCBPG010000766.1:0-2513 GCA_039820865.1 Pseudomonadota bacterium | reverse complement strand
CCCTCGATGATGCTGACGCGGGCCGAGCGGACCAACCGCGGCTACCGGATCACGGGGCGCAAGTGGTACATCACGGGCGCGGGCGTGGCGCGGCGCTTCATCGTGATGGCGCGTACCTCGGATGATGCGAGGAAGGGTCTGACCGCCTTCCTGTTCGACGCCGATCAGCCCGGCTGGCGGATCGAGCGGCGGATCGGGATCATGGGCCCCGAGGAGCATGGCGGACACTGCGAGCTGGTCTTCGACGGGCTCGAGGTGCCGGCCGAGGCGGTGCTGCTCGGCGAGGGCGAGGGGCTCAAGGTCACGCAGATCCGCCTGGGTCCTGCGCGGCTGACGCATTGCATGCGCTGGCTGGGGCTGGCCAAGCGCTGCATGGAGATCGCCTCGACCTATGCCGCCGGGCGCGAGGGCTTCGGCATGCGGCTGGCCGATCGGGAGACGGTGCGCGTGCGTCTCGGCAACCTGGCCCACCAGATCGAGATCGGGCGGCTTCTGGTCATGCGCGCGGCATGGCTGCTGGACCAGGGCGACCGGGCCAAGACGGCGATCAGCATGGCCAAGATCCACGCGGCCGACACGCTGCACTGCGCGGCCGACGACGCGATCCAGGTCTGCGGCGCCCGCGGCTACTCGACCGACACCGTGCTGGAGTGGATCTATCGGTATGCCCGTCAGGCGAGGTTGGTCGACGGTGCCGACGAGGTGCACAAGATGGTGATCGCCGATGCCTATGCGAAGGAGGGTCCGGCCCTCTGGCGCTGGGGCGTCTGAGCCGTCAGCCGGCAGTGCGGGAGCGATCGGTGCGCGGGCGCGGGATCGCGGGCGACAGACGGCCGGCGCGAGCGATGGCGTCCTCGACGGCTGCGACGACGCGGCCGGTGTGGCTGTGGTGGGGCATGTGGCCGGCACCGTCGATCAGCGTGAGGCTGGCATCGTGGAGGCGCGCGGCGAGCGGCACCGCATGGGTCTTGGCCTCGACGATCCGGTCCTCGGTGCCGTGGAGGATGGCGACGGGACAGCGGATCTCGCCATGGCGGGGCTCCAGCGCGCGGATCTCGCCATGGAGCGCGCGGACCTGGCGGGCGTTGAGGCGGAAGGTGCGGGGGCGCAGTGCCAGCTCGATCCCCGCCTCGGCCCGGTAGCGCGCGGGCACGGGGGCGGGGGCGAAGACCTCGCCCAGCGTGGCGCCGAGCCGCGCCTCGGGCGCGAAACGGACGGCCTGGCTCAGCGCCCAGCCCGCGACCGGGTGGCCGGCGATGCTGTAGAACCGCTCGAGCGCGCCGCCCCAGTCCATGGTGGGCGCCGAGATCAGCGAGAGGCTTGCCACGTCGTCCGCGTGGGTGAGGCTCCAGGCCAGTGCCAGCGCGCCGCCGTAGGAATGGCCGACGAGGTGGACGCGCCTGTGGCCCAGGCGCCGGAGCGCGGTGCGCAGGCGCCTGACCTGGACCATCAGCCGCTCGGCCCCCGCCACCGGGGCGGAGTGGCCGAAGCCGGGGCGGTCCATCGCGATCACGCGGTGACGGCGGGCGAGGCGTGGGCCGAGCGAGAGCGTGAAGTCGCGGAGATTGCCGCTGGCACCGTGCAGCAGGACGACGGGCAGTCCCTCGCCCTCGATCTCGCGCGTGGCCGGCCGGTCGGAAAGCGCATGGACCTGCCCGCCATCGGTCGACACGAGGGCGCCGAGCGGCGGATGCGTCGCCGTCGCCTGCCGGGCCAGGCGCTGCCAGAAGCCGCACTGCCGCATCCTCGACCTTCCCTGTTCCGCGCCCCCGCGACGAGCTAGGCCCCGCCCCGCGCCGCGCAAGGCATCTCTCGCGGCCTGGCGTGCTGTCCCGTGCGCTGCCCCTTGTCCGGGCCTGCTCCATGACTTGTAGCGCGGCGGGCGTGGCATTAGCCTTAAGACGGGACCGCCGCTGGGAGGCCGCGATGCAGCTGCGCGAGGTCCGGCTTTCGGACCGTTTCGATCTTGACCGATCGCCGGTGCTGCTCTCGGGCACGCAGGCGCTGGTACGCGCGACGCTGATGCAGGCCGCGCGCGACCGCGCCGCGGGGCACGACACGGCGGGCTTTGTCACCGGCTATCGCGGCTCGCCCGTCGGCGCGGTCGATTTCACCTTCCGACAGGCGGCGCGCGAGGCGGCGGCGGCCGGCGTGCGGTTCCAGGAGGGGCTTAACGAAGACCTCGCGGCCACCGCGCTCTGGGGCACGCAGCAGGCGGCACTGCGGGGCGAGGGACGCCATGCCGGCGTCTTCGGGCTCTGGTACGGCAAGGGGCCCGGTGTCGACCGTTCGGGCGACGCGTTCCGCCATGCCAACCTCTCGGGCACCGCGGCGCTCGGCGGCGTGCTGGCGGTGATGGGCGACGACCACACCTGCGAGAGCTCGACCACCTGTCACCAGTCCGACTTCGCGATGGTCGACGCGATGATCCCGGTGCTCTCGCCCGCGGGGGTCGAGGAACTGATCGACCTGATGCTGACGGGCTGGGCGATGAGCCGCTACACCGGCACCTG
>JBCBPG010000765.1:0-2520 GCA_039820865.1 Pseudomonadota bacterium | reverse complement strand
TTCCAGCGCAGCACCGCCGGCGTCAGCACCGCGTTGGTCGTGCCGTGATGGGTGTCGTAGAGCGCGCCGATCGGGTGCGACAGCGCGTGGATCGCGCCGAGGCCGCGCTGAAAGGCGATGGCGCCTGCCATGGCGGCGGTCATCATGTCGGCGCGCGCGTCCAGGTCGCCGGGCTCGGCGCAGGCGCGGGGCAGGGCGTCCTTGACCAGCCGCATGCCCTCCAGCGCGATGCCCGCGCAGATCGGGTGATAGCCGGGCGCGCAATAGGCCTCGAGGCAATGGGCGAAGGCGTCCATGCCCGTGCCGGCGGTGATGGCGCGCGGCATGCCGGCCGTCAGCACCGGGTCGGCGATCACGGTGACGGGCAGCATCCTGGGGTGGAAGATCACCTTCTTCACCCGGCGCGCCGTGTCGGTCAGCACCGCGGCGCGCCCGACCTCGGATCCCGTGCCGGCGGTGGTGGGCAGCGCGATGATGGGGGCGATGGCGTCGGCATCGGCGCGCTTCCACCAGTCGCCTACGTCCTCGAAGTCCCAGATCGGCCGCGTCTGGCCGGCCTGGAAGGCGATCAGCTTGCCCAGGTCCAACGCCGAGCCGCCGCCGAAGGCGACGACGCCGTCATGGCGCCCGGCGCGGTAGGCCTCGATCCCGGCGTCCAGGTCGCTGTCCTTGGGATTGGGCGAGACGCCGGTGAAGAGACCGGCGCCCGTCGGCAGATGGGCGCGCACCGTGTCCGTCAGCGGCAGGGCGGCCAGCCCCTTGTCGGTGACGAAGAGCGGGCGCTCCATCCCCGCCGTGCTGATCGACTTGGGCAGTTCGACCATCCGGCCCGCGCCGAAGCGGATCGTCGTCGGGAAGCTCCAGTTGCCCATCCGCTCCACGGCGCGCTCCATCCTCAGCAGTCCAGCGTGGTGTCGCGTTCCCAGGCGCTCAGGTGGCGCATGTACTGGGACCACTCGTCATGGCGGAGCTTGAGCAGCGCGCCGATCGTCTCGCGGCCGATATCGTCGACCAGCGTGGTATCGGCCTCCAGCGCCCGCAGCGCATCCAGCAGGTTGCGCGGCAGCTGCCTGGCGTCGGGCGCCTTCTCGGGCTCGGCATACATGTCGATGTCAAGGCGCGGGCCCGGGTCGCGGTCGTGCTCGATCCCGTCCATCCCGGCGGCCAGGATCGCGGCGGGGTAGAGATACGGGTTCACCGCCCCGTCGGCCAGCCGCAGCTCGAACCGCCCGGCATCGGGGATGCGCACCATGTGGGTGCGGTTGTTGCCGCCATAGGTCGCCGTGTTGGGCGACCAGGTCGCGCCCGAGGTCGTGCGCGGCGCGTTCAGCCGCTTGTAGCTGTTCACAGTGGGGTTCGAGATTGCGGTCAGCGCCGCCGCATGCTCCATGACACCGCCGAGGAAGGCATAGCCCTTGGCCGACACGCCCAGCTCGCCGGCCGGGTCGTGGAACAGGTTGGTCTCGCCCGCGGCATCCCAGACGCTGACATGGGCGTGGCAGCCATTGCCGGTCAGATGCGCGAAGGGCTTCGGCATGAAGGTCGCGCGCAGGCCGTGCGCCTCGGCGATCGTCTTGACCATGTACTTGAAGAAGGCGTGGCGGTCGGCCGTCACCAGCGCGTCGTCATAGTCCCAGTTCATCTCGAACTGGCCGTTCGCGTCCTCGTGGTCGTTCTGGTAGGGCCCCCAGCCGAGCGCCTGCATCGCGTCGCAGATCTCGGCGATCACGTCATAGCGCCGGGTCAGCGCGGCGATGTCGTAGCAGGGCTTCTCCTGCGTATCGCGCCCGTCCGCGGGGGCGGACCCGTCGGGGGTGACGAGGAAGTACTCGCACTCGACCCCGTGCTTCATGCGCAGGCCCCGGCCCATCGCCCGCTCGCTCACGCGCTTCAGCGTGTTGCGGGGCGCCTGCTCGACCGGCTTGCCGTTCATCCAGAGGTCCGCGGCCAGCCAGCCGACCTCGGGCTTCCAGGGCAGCTGGATCAGGCTCGCCGGATCGGGCATGGCGAACATGTCGGCATCGGCCGGCGTCATGTCGAGCCATGTGGCAAAGCCCGCGAAGCCCGCGCCCTCCTCCTGCATCGCGCCGATGGCGGAGGCCGGGACCAGCTTGGCGCGCATCACGCCGAAGAGGTCCAGGAACGAGATCTGGAAGTACTTGATGCCGCGGTTCTTGGCCTCGGCCGACAGGTCGATCATGCCGTCCCTCAGTAAGTGTTGGTGCCGGGGATCCAGGTGGTGCCGGCGAGCGGCACGCCCGCCATCGCCGCCGCCTCGACGGTCAGCGCGACCAGGTCCTCGGGCTCGAGATTGCGCACGTCGGACTTGCCGCAGGCGCGCGCCAGCGTCTGCAGCTCCAGCGTCATGACCTTGAGATAGTTGGCGAGCCGCCGGCCGCCCATCACCGGGTCCAGCCGCGCGGCCAGCGCCGCGTCCTGGGTGGTGATGCCGGCGGGGTCCTGGCCCTCGTGCCAGTCGTCATAGGCGCCGGCGGTGGTGCCCATCGCCTCGTACTCGGC
>JBCBPG010000764.1:0-2522 GCA_039820865.1 Pseudomonadota bacterium | reverse complement strand
GGATCGACCAGGCGGAGGCGGGGCGCGGCGTCGCCGGTGGCGGCCAGGACCGCCTCGGCCAGCGCCTGCTCGGCCTCGATCACCGCGCGGTCGGCCTTGGGGCCGAGGAGGACGGTGACCTCGCCGTAGCCGAGCGCGAGCGCGACCAGCATCTCGGCATGGCCGAAGGCGGTGAGCGCGCGGGTCTCGAGCGGGATGACATCGGCCGGCAGGCCGTCGCCATGGCGGGCGGCCAGCCGGATCATCTCGGCGCCGTGGCTGTCATCGTGGACCAGCAGGCGCGGCGGCTCGGTCGCACCGGCCAGCGCCCAGGCATCGGCCATGACGCGGAGCTGGCGGAACAGCGGCTCGACCGCCGGGTCGTCGGCCAGGATGGCGCCGGAGGGGCAGACGGCCGCGCAGGCGCCGCAGCCCGCGCAGATGGCGGGGTCCAGCGTCACCGCCTCGACCGCATCGCCGGCGGCGACGGTGATCGCGCCGGTGGGACAGACGCTGAGGCAACGGGTGCAGCCGGTCTTGCCCGCGCGCTTGTGGGCGCAGAGGGCGGGCTCGGTGCGAACATGCAGCGTCTTCTCGAAGGTGCCGACCAGCTCGCGCGCGGCGGCGATCGCGCGGGTGACGGCGATCGGGTCGGCCGGGTCGGCGCGCAGATAGCCGTCGCGTTTCTCGGGCGCGGGGAACAGCGCCGGGCCGCCGCGGAGATCGACGACGATGTCGCAGCCGGTCTGCGCCCCGTCGGCCGCGCGGCCGAAACCCTGCGTGCCCCGGCCCGCCGGTTCCAGTGGCGCATAGCCGTCGACGCTCAGCGCAAAGCCGCCGAGGGCGCCTGCGGCGCTGCGCACGCGGCCGCGGGCCAGGTCCCAGCTGGCCGGCGCCTCGACGGGTGCCTCGCCATCGGTCGACAGGACCGTGACGCTGAGGGTCTCGGCCAGGCGCGCGGCCGCCCCGGCGCCCGTCTCGGTGCTCGCCAGCACCAGGCAGAGGCCGGCGCTCTCGACATCCATCACCGGCGTCTCGTGGGCGGGCAGGCGCGCGGCGGCGAGCAGCGCGGCCTGCTTGGGGCCCGTCCGCGCGGCCGAGGCGGCGTCGGTCCAGCCGGCGCGGTCGCGGATGTCGACCGACAGGGGGGCGGGCAGGTCCAGTTCGGCCGCGATCTCGGCGAAGGTCTCGGCCATCTGGGCGCAGGCGACGACGACCTCGCTGCCCTCGGCCTCGGCCGCCCTCAGCGCATCCGCGAGGCGCCCGGCCTCGGCGGTGCACAGGCGGCTGGCGACGGGCGCGGGCGCGAGCCCCGTGGCCGCCTCGATCGCCGCGCCGTCGGGCGCAAAGCTGCCCGCGCAGTCGCAGAGCAGGATGCGCGGTGCGTGGCCGTCCATGTGGTCTCCCCCCGGGGTCGCGCCCCGAATGTGGCCCTGTGGCCGTGTATCCGACCATCTCGGTTGGTCGTGGATTAAGACCGAAGCGGCCGTCCGGCAAGCGTGACACGGCAGGTGTCGCGCGGCGGGGCGATGCGCAGCCGGTCCGTGCGGGCGGCCAGGGGCCATGACGGCGGCGTGACGGTCTCTTTTCAACACTTCGCCGAACGCCTAGGCTCGCGCCAAAATCGGGAGGGGCGCGTGAACGAGATCGTCCGGCCGGCCGTGGAGCCGGTTGTAAGCGAACGCTACGAGACGATCGGTGTCGGCGTGGTGATGCGCCGCCAGCCGGGGCGCACGCGCTGGCAGCGCTGGATCTGGCGGGTCACCGCGATCCTGCCGGGCGCGGCACCGGCCGCCTGGCGGCTGATGCGGCGCGAGGCGGTCGCGGGCGGCGAGGCGGAGGAGTACCACGCCGCGACCCTGCCCGTGACGCTCTGGCGCAAGGAGACCGAGGCCTATCGCGTGGCGCTGGCCGCCGATCCGCCGACCGCCTACGTGGTGCTGCGGCCGAACGAGGGGCAGGCGCCCGAGGCCTATCCGCTGGTGCCGTTCTGCGTGACGGCCTCGCCCTTCGAGGCGCAGGACTATGCCGACAGCGGCGAGGAGCAGGTCGAGCCCGTCCCCATGCCCCCCGCGATGATCGGCTGGGTCTCGGCCTTCATCGACCGCCACCATGTCGAGGAGGCGTTCAGGAAGCGCCGGCGCGACCGGGTCGAGATGGCGGCCGAGGACGGGCGCGGCGACGTGCGCGTCACGGGCGCGAGCGACGTGTTCGGCAGCCCCTCACGGCGGCGCGAGGCGCTGGGGCAGGGTGGCAGCGCCCCGGAAGACCCCGAGGAAGAGGGCGGCGCGGGCGGCGGCACGGGCGGCGGCACCGACGGGGAGACGATGCATTGAGCGTGGAGCGGGACGAGGGGTTCCTCGGCCGCTGGTCGCGGCTGAAGCGCGAGGGCGAACCGGCGCCGGTCGCCGGGACGGTCGAGGCCGTACCCGAGGAGACCCCCCGGCAGGCCCCGGAAAAGACCGATGCCGAGATCCTTGAGGAACTGGGCCTGCCTGATCCGGCAGAACTGAAGGCGGGCGATGACTTCAGCGCCTTCATGG
>JBCBPG010000763.1:0-2527 GCA_039820865.1 Pseudomonadota bacterium | reverse complement strand
GGAGCTCGGCGCGCCGGAGCTGCGGCTGTTGCCCGACCGGGTGCGGCTGGCCGATGCGGGCGTGACGGCCGAGGCGCTGGCGCTGTCGGTCGACGCCTACAACGACGGCATCCGGGTCGAGGAGATCACCGACGGGGCCGAGCGACGGGACCTGACGCTGAAGGGCGGCGACGCCTTCGGGCAGAGCGCGGCGGACATCCGTACCCAGGACATCGGGTCCTTCCCCGTCGTGGCACCCAACGGCCGGATCATCCCCGTCTCGGCGCTGGCGGACGTGGTGCTGACGGCGGGGCCGACCGAGATCCGCCACCGCGAGCGGCTGCGCACCATCACGCTCGAGATCCGGCCGAGTGCGGCGATCCCGCTGGAGACCGCGCTCGAGATGATCCAGGCCGAGGTCGTGGGCCCGATGGAGGCCGCGGGCCTGCCGGGCGACGTGCGCTTCTCGCTGTCGGGTGCGGCGGACGAGCTGACCAAGACCTGGAACGCGCTGCAGGTGAACCTGCTGCTCGCGCTGGTGATCGTCTATCTGGTGATGGCGGTGCTGTTCGAGAGCTTCATCCTGCCACTCGTCATCCTTGTCTCGGTGCCGGTGGCGGGGGCGGGGGGTGTCGCGGGGCTCTGGGTGCTGAACCAGTACCAGGTGCAGCCGCTGGACATGCTGACGCTGCTCGGCTTCGTGATCCTGATCGGCATCGTGGTAAACAACGCGATCCTGCTGGTGCACCAGTCGCTGCACCACCTGCGGGTCGACGGCATGGCGGTGAACGCCGCGATCGAGGAGGCGACGAGGAACCGCATCCGCCCGATCTTCATGTCCACGCTGACCTCGGTCTTCGGCATGCTGCCGCTGGTCGTCTTCCCCGGTGCGGGGTCCGAGCTCTATCGCGGCCTCGGCTCGGTCGTCGTGGGCGGGCTGGCGCTGTCGGCGGTGCTGACGCTGCTGCTGGTGCCCCCGCTCCTGCGGCTGACGCTGAGCGTGCCGAGCGTCGGCGCGCCGGAGGATGAGGACGATATCCTCGTGCTCGGCCCGCCCGGTGCCCTGCCCGGTGTCCCGCCCGGTCCGCAGCCCGCCGAGTAGCGCATGCTCGCCATCCTCGCCCTCTGGCCCGCTAAGTATGTCGCGGCGATCGTCCTCTTCGCGGCGCTGGCCGCCCGGCTGGACCGTTTCGGCGAGAAGCGGCTGGCGAGCGCGCTGGCGAGCCGGCGCGACGGTCTCGACGCGGGCCTCGCGCTGCTCGACGCGCTGGCCGGGCGGCAGATGGCGAGCCTGCGCTATCTCGGCACCGTGGCGCTCATGACGCTGCTGGCCTATCCGCTGGTCTTCGTGCTGGCGCTCGCCTGGTCCGACGCCTTCGCGGCGCTGATGCTGGCGCCTCGCGACGACGGGGGGGCGGCCGCCTCGGCGCTGGCCCAGCTCGCGCGCTTCTGGATCACCTTCGGCCCCGTCGCCACGCTCTTCGCGATGGGGGCGGCACAGGCGGTGGCCAGCAGCCTCGCCCTGCGGCCCGCGCGCAACCGCTGGGCCCGGCCGGTCGCCTTCGTGGCGATGACGGCTGCGGCGACGGTGGCGATCCTCTGGGCGCTCTACTTCTTCACGGTCGTCGTCTTCGTGCCCGACGCGCCGGGCGGGATCGGCGGCGACCTCGACCGCGCGACCTCGTCGCTCGTCTACGCGCTCGCCTTCCAGCTGACGGCGGGGATCTACGCCTATGCCGCCTTCCTGCCGCTCGCGCTCGCGCTCTCGGCCATCGCCGCCGCCCGGCTGCCGGGGCGGCCCCCCGAGATGCCCCCGATCTGGCGCATCGGCCTGACGGCAATGGGCCTGATGCTGATCGGAGACGCCCTGGCGCTGCTGCTCTAGAACGTAGTCCGACCTGACATGAGCACGGGCGCCCTGCCCACCCACGTCAGTTTAGGCCCACGCGCATGAACATCCCGTTGCGTCCGCGCGTGCAGCAGCGTTCGCTGAACGGTAACGGGATTGCGGCAACGATGACGCGGGTGGGGGCGAGCGTGGGCGTCTCCGGTCGGTCGGAGACCGCTCCAGGGCCTGGCCCGCAGGCTGACCCTGGGCGCGCGGTCAGCGATCGCCATGGCCCTGCCCAGCCGCGTCCATGGCCCTGCCAGCCGGCGCGCGCACCACCCGATGCGGCGCGGACTGGTCGCGTTTTTCGAGACGCTCTCACGCCGAAGGGCAGACCGAAACGCGCGACATCGCGCTGAGGCACACCGGGTTGGCAGTAGCGCCCGGTGTTCGGGTGCCGGGTGCCCGCTGGTGCTGCCGGACCGTTGGCGGCCTTGACATGCAGCTCGCCCGGGTAGCCCGTTGCGACTGACGGGTCATCGCCTTCGACGACCTCGCCGTCGAAGGCCAGGGGGCCGCGACAGTGATCCCGAACGCATTGTCGGCCGCCTGCGCCACTTCGACCAGGCTGAGGCAGAACGGAACCATGGTCAGAACAACGGCAGTCTTCGGAACGTATCAGCCGCCTGGAAGGCCATTCATACTGATCAACCGTCAGTC
>JBCBPG010000762.1:0-2532 GCA_039820865.1 Pseudomonadota bacterium | reverse complement strand
CCTGGAAGAGGATGTTCTTGTAGATCCCCTTGTCGTCCATGTGGTCGAACACCGTCTCCCACTGGTCCAGCTTGGAGACGTCGTAGACCGAGAAGGCGTCGGTCGAGACGCCACTGGTATCGCGCGCGGCCGCCTCGATCGACTAGGTGTGCTTGTCGACCTTGTAGAGGTCCTCGTCGACCCAGGGGCTGACGTCCTGGCCGTCGCCGGCGACGGTGTTGGTCAGCAGGTAGATCGTGTTCATGCCCTGGTCGGCCAGGTAGTTGACCGCGCCCAGCACGGCCTCGCCCTTGCCGCCGTCCCAGGTCTCGCCGTCGCCGTCGTAGTCGTCGACGTGGTTGGCGAACTGGTGACGGTCGAGGGTGCCGCCGCCCGGGTTCGGATCGTCCACGCTGGCGAAGCTGAGGTTGGCGCCGTCGAAATCGCCGTTGGCGAGGAAGTTCTCCGGCACGCCCGGCCCGCCGCGCACGAAGTAGTCGCCGTCGCCCTGGTACTGCAGGAAATGCTCGCCCTCGGCCTGCAGGATCATGCCCTTGGCGCGGAAGTCGTCGCCCGTCTTGTCGGTCGGCGCGATGTCCAGCGTGCCGCTGTCCTCGGCCAGCGCCACGGGGCTGCCGGCATTGGGCGCGGTCGTGGCGGCGATGTCGGTGCCGGTGCGGAACGAGGCCTCGTAGGTCCATTCGCCCTCGAGCGGCGGGTTGAAGTTCACCCGCCAGACATTGCCCTCGGTCGCGCCCGTATTGGCCGCATCGCCGTCGGCGGCGAAGAAGCCGGGGACGGTCAGCGTCTCGCCGGTCTCGGTATGGGTGAAGGTGACGTCCAGCCGCCAGTCGCGGAAGGTCTCGGGCGCTTCCTCGAAGGTCTGCTCCGAGAGGAAGTCGAGCGTGACCTTGTGCCAGGTCTTGGTTTCGCCGGTGATGCGGTCAGCCATCATGGTGTCTCCGGGCACAGCGAGACCCTCGCCCCGCCAAACGGCGGCAGACGGTCGCTGACGACATTTCGGGAATTTTCTCGGGCGGTCACGAATAATGGGACGCGAGAACGCCACCATGCCGGTCATTCATGCAAGCATTACGTGAAAATGGATGCGAGAATCAGCGGTGGATTGCAAGTAGAATGTAAGGATAAATTGCAGTCCGGTATCTTTTGAAAACTGATACAACTTACAGTAGCGGTGTTCAATCAAAAAAGAAACTGTTGAGCGAGTGCCGACACCTATGGTTGTGTGCCGTCACCGTCGAACACCATGCGCTTGTCTGGTCAACGTCGTGGCGGCCGCTCGGTTGCATCGCTGCGACGAACTGGCCGTGCTGCCCGCCCCCGGGGTCAGGGCAGGGCAGGGCAGGTTGGGGCAGGGGAGGGCGGGGCCGCGGTCGTCGGGCGCCGCCCCGCCGGTCGTCGTTGTCAGCCGTAGGAGTGACCGATGCCGGGGATGTCCAGCGAGGCCTCCCACTGGTCCTGCAGCGCGTCGAGGCGGATCAGCAGGTCGCTCGCGGGGGGCGCCCCGCCGGCCAGCGCGCGCAGCTCGACCGTCATCGCCTGCCAGGCCGGCACCAGGGCCTTGACCTCGTCCCCGACCAGCGGCGAGTCGACCGCAACCAGCAGCTCGCGCTCCATCCGCTCGACGGCTTCGAATAGCTTGGCGCGCTCGAGACTGCCGCCCGCGCCCTGGGCGACCAGGCAGGCCTCGCTCATGAGGTGCTTGGCGCTGAAGGCCAGGTTGAAGGTCGCCTGCTCCTGCTCAAGCGTCGCTTGGTCGACCAGTCCCTCCTTCTGCATCTTCTTCTTCACCATCCGGTAGGTCTTCTCGATGGTGCCCTCGAGCCCCTCGACCATCTCGGACATCCGCGCCAGCACGTCGGGCGAGGGGTGCTCGGCCTCGAGCTCGCCCTCGACCATGCGCTTCAGCGTCTTCCACTGCCTGGCCTTGCGCTTCAACTGGCGCTGCATCTGCCGGTAGGAGGAATGGTTGGGGTCGAGCCGCTTCGCCTCCTCGACGATGTCCGGCAGCGTGTTGTCGAAGCGATCGCGCGAGGCGTAGGCGATCACGCGGTACTTGTCGGGCTGCACGCCGGCATCGACATAGCAGACGCTGGCCACCATCTGGGCCAGGTTAACCTCCTGGAAGTGCAGCATCATCAGCTTGCGTGCCGGGTCACCCTGGGGCAGCTGGGCGGTCTCGAGCGACCCGCCGCTGGCCGGCGTGCCGCCCAGAACGGCCGCCATGCAGAGCGCGGAGAGGGCACCGGTGGTTCTCGAACGCGACATCATCGCCTCCTGACATTGTTTCCATCTGTCGTTGGTGGGACGTTCTCAGCTCGGCTTGACGATATTATGTTTAATCATGAAATCCCGAAATTAGATAGTTTTAGGAAAATTACCGGAAACCCGCCCCGAAGCGTTCGAATCTGGCGCAGCATCCACCGGATGGACGGCTCCCCTTTTGGTCCTGATTCGGGACTGATGCCGCGACTCCCCGACGGGGCGGGTACGACGGCGGCCGGGCGTTCCGCGATCTGGCCGTTTCCGTGG
>JBCBPG010000761.1:0-2539 GCA_039820865.1 Pseudomonadota bacterium | reverse complement strand
GCTGGGCGGGATCGTCGGCGTCGAGGTGTCGGTGATCATCGAGGTCGAGGCGCTCGCCCAGGACTGACGGGTCGGGGCTGGCGGGTCGGGGCTGCGGGCGGAGGGTCCGCGGCCGTTCTGCCGGTCAGGTGCGCGTGCCGGGGCGGCCGCCCTTATGCGCGCCGTTGTCTCGCCCTTCGTGGTGGTCGATCGCGTGGACGGGCTGGCGGTGTTCTTCCGGGCCAATCCGATGCTGGCCCGACGCTGGCGGATGCTGGCGGATGCGCCGAGTGCCTGTTTCGTCCTGCGGGCGGTGGCGATCGCGGCGCCGGTGCTGCAGGGCCCTGTCGTTGCGGGGCAGCCGGTCGCGGTGGGCGCCGGGCCTGGCGCGGGCCGGTTCGGGGGCCGGTTGGGGGTCCGTTCGGGGGCGGGCGCGTGCTGATCCGGTTCGTGCTGACGGCGATCCCGGGCGAGGCGAGGCCCGTGCGGGCCATCGCCGAGGCCGCGCGCCCCCGTGGCGGCCGCGGTCCCTGCGCTGGCGATGCCCTGGATCGCGCGCCCGGGCGCGTTGCTGGCGGTGGTGCTGACCGACAACTGCCGTCATACCATCCCGGCGCAGGCGGTGACGTTGGCGCCGGTGCTGCTGCTGTTCCCGACGCGGCTGAGGCGGCCTGATACGACCTGAGCGACCGGTCAGGTGGCGCCGGGGGGGTGGAGAACGGGGATGGGCGAGGTGGATCTCGACGCGCTGGAGACGGCCTACGAGGAGGGGCTCGCGGCCGAGAAGGCGGGCGATGCCGAGGGTGCGGCCTGGCATTTCCGCCACTGCCTGGCGCTGGATCCCGACGATCGCGGGGGGGCGGCGGTGCGGCTGGCGGCGCTGGGGCTGGGGCCGGTGCCGGAGCGGGCGCCGCCCGCCTATGTGGCCACGCTCTTCGACCAGCATGCCGAGAGCTTCGAGATGACGCTGGTGCACAGCCTGGGCTATGCGATCCCCGAGGCGATCGCCGAGGCACTGGCGGTGGCGGGCCTCGGGCCCTTTGCGCGCGGCGTCGATCTCGGCTGCGGGACGGGGCTGGTGGGCGAGGCGCTGGAGGGCCGGGTCGCGGCGATGGACGGCGTGGACCTTGCCGAGGAGATGCTGGCGCTGGCCGACGAGAAGGAGGTCTACGACGCGCTCTACGCCGGCGATGCGGTGGCCTTTCTCGAGAACGCCGTGCCCGGCTGCTACGACCTGGCCGTGGCGGCGGACGTGCTGCCCTATCTGGGCGCGCTGGAGCCCTTCCTGGCCGCGGCGGCGCAGGCGCTGGCGCCGGGCGGGGTGCTCGCGCTTTCAACCGAGACGCTGGGCGAGGCGGCCTTTGCCGGGCGGCCCTATGCCGTCGGGCCCGCGCAGCGCTTTGCCCATGCGCCGGGGGCGCTCAGGGCGGGGCTGGCGGCGGCGGGGTTCTCGGTCCTGCGCTTCGAGCCCGCGACGATCCGCTGGGAGACCGGCGTGCCGGTGCCGGGCCACCTGGTGCTGGCGCGGCGGGAGGGCTGAGGCGCCCTCCGGCGCGGACGGTGCCGGTTCCCGCGCGGCGGGCACGGGCACGGGGACGGGGATGGGACGCGGCACTGGGCGGGGCGCTGGGCGCGGCACGGGGTGCGGGCAGTGGCGCCTCGGCCCCTTTCACCGCGGCGCCGGCGCGCCATATGCTGCGGCGCGGCAGCCCGGCCTGACGGGTGCCGTGCAAGGGGCCCCGGGGGGCGGGGCCGAGGGGGAGATGCGCATGCCCGCGCGCCGGCTCGACCACCATTCCCGCCGTTTCGAGATCACGAACGAGCTGCACGCCCGTCCCTTCATGGCGATCGAGGCGCCGGGGCGTGTGATCACCCTGGCCTTCAAGCAGGAGCAGAACGCGCAGGAGCGCGACCCCGAGGCCGACCGCGCCCATCTGCTGTCGCTGATCGACCGCCACGGCGGTGCGCATCCCGCGCCTGCGGCCAACCACTACATGGCCGATTTCGGCCGCTTCACCATGAAGTGGGAGCGCCATACCGAGTTCGTCGGCTACATGGCGGTCGAGACCGGGCCGGCCGAGGGGCTGTTCGGCGCCGACCTGATCGAGCACTTCCCCGCGTCCTGGCTGGACGAGGCGCCGGGACGCGTGATCGCGGCCGTCGAGATCGAGATCATCCGTGCCGAGGGGGGCGCGGCGGCCGAGGCGATGCTGGTGGACGGTGCGCTGGGGCGCAGCTTTCACCGCGAGAGCCTGGCGATGGCCCACACGCTGGACGGCATGGCGCTGGCGGCGGGCGACTTCCGCATCCAGGACGGCGGCTTCACCCGCTTCGCCCTCGTCGTCCACGGCGATGTCGGCCCGCGCCGGATCGGGCGCGCGGTGCAGCGGCTGATCGAGATCGAGAGCTATCGCAGCCTCGCCATGCTGGCGCTGCCGATCGCCCGGCGCTCCTCGGCGCGGCTGAACGAGATCGACCGCGAGCTCTCGGACCTGATCCGGGTCGTGGCCGACCGCCGGGGCGAGCGCTCGGAGCAGGAGATCCTCGACCGGCTGACCGG
>JBCBPG010000760.1:0-2545 GCA_039820865.1 Pseudomonadota bacterium | reverse complement strand
CTGCGCCCGGTCTGCTACCAGAACATGCCGGCCGCGCTCCTGCCCGGGGATCTGCAGGCGTCGTGACGCCGGGCGCGACCATCGCCGCGACGGCCTGGCTTGCGGTCGACTGGGGCACCACGCGGCTGCGTGCCTGGGCGATGGACGAGGCCGGCCGGGTGCTGGCCGAACGGGCCTCGGACGATGGCATGGCGCGCCTCGCGCCCGGGGCGTTCGAGCCTGCGCTCCTCGCCCTCGTCGGCGATCTCCTGTCCGACGCCCGCGTGCCCGTCCCCGTGCCCGTCCCCGTGCCCGTCCCCGTGCCCGTCACGATCTGCGGCATGGCGGGCGCGCGGCAGGGCTGGCGCGAGGCGCCCTACCGCAGCGTCCCCTGCCGCCTCGACCCCTCGGGCGCGGTCGCCGTGCCGACCACCGATCCGCGCCTCGACATCCGCATCCTGCCCGGCCTCGCCCAGGCCGAGCCGGCGGACGTCATGCGGGGTGAGGAGACGCAGCTCGCCGGCTTTCTCGCCGCCGAGCCCGGCTTCGACGGCATCGCCTGCCTGCCCGGCACGCATACCAAGTGGGTCCGCCTCGCCGCCGGCCGGGTCGAGGTCTTCCGCACCGCCATGACCGGCGAGCTCTTCGCGCTTCTAGCCGAGGGCTCCGTCCTCCGCCACGCCCTCGACGACGACTGGGACGACGGTGCCTTCGCCGAGGGCCTGGCGGAGGGCGGGGCAGGGGCCCTCGCCACCCATCTCTTCGCCATCCGCGCCCGCTCGCTGTTGGCCGCACCTGCCCCCGGCGTCGCTCGCGCGCGCCTCTCGGGGCTCCTGATCGGCGCCGAGATCGCCGGTCTCGCCCCCCTGATCGCGGCCCACGAGGTCGTCGTCATCGGCGCGCCGACCCTGGCCGGGCGCTATGCCACGGCCCTCGCCGGCCTGACCCGGCCCCGCATCCTCGATGGCGGCCCCCTCGTCCTCGCCGGCCTGGCCGCCGCCCACCGCGCCCTCAACCGGGAGTGACCGCCATGGCCGAGATCCACGACGCCCGCCCCTGCGAGCTCGGCGAGGGCCCGCTCTGGCACCCGCTGCGCGACCAGCTCTTCTGGTTCGACATCCTCGGTCGGCGCCTGCTCTCGCGCGATGGCGACGAGCCGCTCGAATGGCGCTTCGACGAGCACGCCTCGGCCGCCGGCTGGATCGACCGCGACACGCTGCTCATCGCCTCCGAGACCGGGCTCTGGCGCTTCTCCCTCGCCGACGGGCAGCGCGACCTCCTCCACCCGCTCGAGGCCGACAGCCCCGGGACCCGCTCCAACGACGGGCGGGCCGACCCGATGGGCGGCTTCTGGATCGGCACCATGGGCAAGCGGGCCGAAGAGGGCGCGGGCGCGATCTACCGCCTCCATGCCGGCACCCTCCGCCGCCTGGTCGAGGGCGTGACGATCCCGAACGCCATCTGCTTCGCCCCAGACGGGCGCCACGCCTACTACGCGGACAGCGCCGAGGCGGTGATCCGCCGCCAGCCGCTCGACGGCGAGGGCTGGCCCGACGGCCCTGCCACGCCCTTCCTCGACCTCGGTGCCCAGGGCCTCGTCCCCGACGGCGCTGTCACCAACAGCGAGGGTGCGCTCTGGGTGGCGCAATGGGGCGCGGGCCGTGTCGCGCGCTACCACGCCGACGGACGCTTCGATCGCGCCGTGACCGTCGGCCCGGCGCAGACGACCTGCCCGGCATTCGGGGGCGCGGGCCTTGCGACCCTCTTCGTCACGACGGCGCGCGAGAACCTCGAAAACCCCGCGCCCGAGGACGGCACCCTCTGGCGCATGGACCCCGGCACCACCGGCCGTTCCGAGCCGCAGGTGCTGTTGTGACCGGGCACATAGCGCTTGCGCGGCCCGTAACGCCCGCCGATAGTCCGCGCGACCAAGGAAAGGACCTGCCATGACCCGCCCCGACCTGCTTGCCATCGGCGCCTTCAAGACCTGGGACATCGAGGCGATGGGGGCCGAGTACACGCTCCACGAGATGCCCGCGCCCGACGGGATCGCGACGCTGCCCGAGGCGCTGCGCCAGGGGCTGAAGCTGGTCGCCTACCAGGGCCATGCGAGCTTCGGCGCGGCCGAGATGGACCTCCTGCCCTCGCTCGGCATCGTCGCGAATTACGGCGTCGGCTACGACTCGATCGACGTCGCCACCGCCAGCGCCCGCGGCATCCGCGTCACCAACACGCCCGACGTGCTGACCGACGACGTGGCCGACCTGGCCGTGGGCCTCCTGCTGGCGCGCGGGCGGCGGTTCCTGCAGGGCGATGACTGGGTGCGTTCCGGAGACTGGGCCAGGCACGGCGAGATCGCGCTCAACCGCAAGATCAGCGGCGCCAAGGTCGGCATCCTGGGCCTCGGCCGCATCGGGCGCGAGATCGCGCTGCGCCTGGCGGGCTTCAAGACCGAGATCCACTACTGGGCGCGGGGCGAGAAGGACACGCCGGGCTGGACCTTCCACGCCGACCCGGTGGCGCTCGCCCGTGAGGTCGACTTCCTGATCGTCGCGCTCGTCGGCGG
>JBCBPG010000759.1:0-2546 GCA_039820865.1 Pseudomonadota bacterium | reverse complement strand
CTGATGCTCCTCGACCTCGGCCGCAACGACGTGGGCCGCGTGGCCGAGATCGGCACCGTCGATCCGAACGAACAGTTCACAGTCGAGCGCTACAGCCACGTCATGCACATCGTCTCGAACGTCGACGGGCGGCTGGCCGAGGGCCATGACGCGCTCTCGGCGCTGCTCGCGGGCCTGCCGGCGGGCACCGTCTCAGGCGCGCCCAAGATCCGGGCGATGGAGATCATCGACGAGCTCGAGCGCGAGAAGCGCGGCGTCTACGCGGGCGGCGTCGGCTATTTCGGCGCGGGCGGCGAGATGGACACCTGCATCGCGCTGCGCACCGGGGTGGTCAGGGACGGCACGCTCTACGTCCAAGCCGGCGGTGGCGTCGTCTGGGACAGCGACCCGGAGGCCGAGTTTCAGGAGACCGTCTCCAAGTCCCGCGCCCTCCTCCACGCCGCCGCCGTCGCCCGCCGCTTCGCCCGGAACTAGGGCCGTGCGGGGCTTTGCATGGGCCCGCCCTCCCACGTCAGGATAGCGGCGAATCGCTGAACCGGTCGCTAACGGCGCCATCGCCGTTGCGGCGGCACACAGCGCTGCGTTCGGAGAAAAGTCACGGGTCGCTGTGCATACTGACGTGGGTCGGCAGGGCCGCCAGCACCGTCGTGGTTGGGCAGGGCCGCCGGCACCGTCGTGGTTGGGCAGGGCCGCCGGCACCGTCGTGGTTGGGCTGGGCCGCCGGCACCGTCGTGGTTGGGCGGGGCCGCCGGCACCGTCGTGGTTGGGCAGGGCCGGCGGCACCGTCGTGGGTGGGCGGGGCCGGCGGCACCGTCGTGGGTGGGCAGGGCCGGCGGCACCGTCGTGGGTGGGCAGGGCCGGCGGCACCGTCGCGAGGGGCAGGGGCGCCGGCACCTGACCGAAGGAAGGGCGCCGCTGTCTCCGATCGCCCGGCGCTCAGCGCGGGCGCATCACCGACGAGAGGGGGGCGAGGGAGACCCGGCCGGCGCCGCGCTCCAGCTGCCACTGCATCGCGGCCCGGAGCGTCGCGGGCGTCGCGGGGACGAGCAGCACCGCGCGGCCCTGGCGGCGCGCGACACCGGCCGCCACCTGCAGCGCGTTGTAAACGTCGGCCTCGCTGGCGCCGGCCTCGACGCTGCGATCCGCGGCGGTGGCCGGTACGCCCGCTGCCTCGGCGCGGCGAAGCGAGCCGGCACTGCCGAGCGCGCGCGGATGCAGGTAGCCGAAGCCGTGCTCGGCCAGCATGCCGGCAAGCTCGGTGCTCAGCGACCCGCCCGCTGCCGGCATCGCGGCCATAGCGACCGGCAGGCTGGCGAGCGCCGCGGCGGGGTCGCCACCGTCGACCTCCGCGACGATCTCCAGACCGGCGCGCCGCGCCGCCCCGGCCGCATCGGGATCGCTGCCCGCGGGCAGGGCGAGCGCGACGGGCAGGTCGAGGGTGGCGAGCATTTCCGGCGTGATTGCCCCCGGTGCGGCCGAGGCCACCAGCACCACGGCCAGCGTCGCCGCACCGGCCTCGGGCGCGCGGCTCGCGGCGTTGCGGGTAAAGGCCTCGCCGTCCAGCGCCGCAAGTGCCGAGAGATCCGCGGCGCCCTCGTCATCGCCGCCACCGGGCACAGCGGGGACGCCCGCCGCCGGCGCGGTCGACGCTGCCCGCGCACCGGACTCGGGGCGGAGCGCGGGGCTGAACGCCGGGCGGGGCGCAGGCACGACGACCTCGCCTGTCGCCCTGCCCTCGATCAGCACGCCGTCATCGTCGCGTTCGAGAACCGGGGCATCGGTGCCGGCTGAAGGTTCGGGCCGCGCAACCGGACGGACGGCGGCCAGCACCGCCGTCTCCTCTTGTGCCGCGACATCGGCCACGTCGCCCCCGGCCAGCTCCGACCCGGCCAGTTCCGACCCGGCCACCTCGCCCCCCGGGGCCTGGACCTCGGCCGCTTCGAGCCGCGCCAGTGCCGCGCGGGCCTCCTCGGCACTGAGGGTCGCGGGATCGAGCGCCAGCGGATCGGCCGCGGCGTCCGCGGGCTGCGTAGCGCCGGCGCCATCGGTGCCGCGCAGGCTGCCGCCGCTCGGCGATTCGGCCGTGGCGGCCGGTACCGGCAGGCTCGCCACCCCGCCCGACGCCTCGAGGGCGGCCAGCGCCGCCCGCGCCTCCGCCTCGCTCAGGGTCTCCGGATCGAGCGTCAGGGGATCCGCCACAGGCCCGCGGCCCAGCCCCGACCCGCCGCCGCCCTCCGGCGCGGCGAGCACCGGGCGTGTCTCGACGGTCGTGAGCGTCCCGGGACCGTCGGCCGGGATCCCGTTCGCCCCCGTGGCCGGCGCCGCCCCGGCGGCCCCGCCGTCCTCGAGCGCTGCCAGCGCGGCCCGCGCCTGTTCGGGCGTCAGGGTCGCGGGGTCGACCGCCAGCGGATCGACCGCCAGCGTCCCGGCCGTCGCGCCGCCTGCAGGCTGACCGGCCTCCTCACCGGCCTCGAGCGCGGCCAGCGCCGCACGTGCCTCCTCGGGCGTCATCTGCTCGCCGGGCACCGCGGTTGGGGCGCCCGCGG
>JBCBPG010000758.1:0-2572 GCA_039820865.1 Pseudomonadota bacterium | reverse complement strand
GGCGAGCATGTCGCGCGGCTGAAGGCCGATCACGGCATCACGCCGGGCCTGGCGGTGGTGCTGGTGGGCGAGGATCCGGCCAGCCAGGTCTATGTCCGCAACAAGGGCAAGCAGACGGTCGAGGTGGGCATGCACTCGATCGAGCACAAGCTCGACGTCTCGACGCCCGAGGCCGAGCTGCTGGCGATGGTCGAGAGCCTGAACGCCGACCCCGCCGTGCACGGGATCCTGGTGCAGCTGCCGCTGCCGGGGCACATCGACGCCGAGAAGGTGATCAACACGATCGACCCGGCCAAGGATGTCGACGGCTTCCACATCTCGAATGTCGGGCTGCTGGGCACCGGGCAGAAGGCGATGGTGCCCTGCACGCCGCTCGGCTGCCTGATGCTGCTGCGCGACCATCTGGGCTCGCTCTCGGGCAAGACGGCGGTGGTGCTGGGCCGGTCGAACATCGTCGGCAAGCCGATGTTCAACCTGCTGCTCAAGGACAGCTGCACGGTGACGGTGGCGCACAGCCGGACGCAGGACCTGCCGGGGGTCTGCAGGCAGGCCGACATCCTGGTCGCCGCGGTCGGGCGCGCGCAGATGGTCACGGCGGACTACGTCAAGCCGGGCGCGACGGTCATCGATGTCGGCATCAACCGCATCCCCGCGCCCGAGAAGGGCGAGGGCAAGACGCGGATCGTGGGCGACTGCGACTATGACAGCTGTGCGAGCGTGGCGGGGGCGATCACGCCGGTGCCGGGGGGCGTGGGGCCGATGACCATCGCCTGCCTGCTGGCCAACACGCTGACCGCCTGCTGCCGCGCCAACGGCCTGCCCGAGCCCGAGGGCCTGACAGCCTAGCCGAGGAGGTCCGCGAAGGCGGTGACGGCGGGCGAGGCGATCAGGGGTGCGGCGGTGGCCAGTACCGCGCTGATCGCCTCGCGCGGGTAGAGCTTGAGCATGTTCTCCTCGCGCCACTGCGCCCGGTTCTGGGGCAGGGGCTCGCGCAGGCGGGCCTCGGCGTCGATCTCCCTGTGCAGCGTGAGGATGACCGGCAGCGCGGCCGAGAGCAGGACCAGCGTGTAGAGCGTGCCCCAGAAGCCCGCGGCGGCGTTGGCGATGGGGCGGAGGAGCGCGATGCTCTCCGGCTCGAGCATCGAGAGCGGCCATGAGTAGTAGGCGCGCGTCGACAGCACCGCGAGCGTCAGGATGATCGCGCCCAGCAGCAGCGTGTTGCGCAGCGCCGCCCAGCGCTCGCGCAGCTCCTCGGGCCGGTCATGGACGCGGTCGGGGTCGGACCAGGCGATCTCGGCGAAGCGGACGAGCAGCGCGCCGGTGGCCGCGAGCCCGACGGCGGCGGCCAGGGCGGTGAGCCAGAGCATCTGGTCGAGCGTCGCGGGGCCGAGCGCCTCATGCGACGCGGGCAGGGTGGCGAGCGGTACGGTGACGACCATGGCGCGCAGCGTCTCGCCCACCGATTCGTTCTCGGCATTCACCAGCGGGTCGAGCCAGGCGATCAGCGGGTAGCCGCCGGCGGCGATGTCCTGCGTGATCTTCTCGTCGCCGACGAAGCTCAGGATGCCCGCGACCAGGGCGGCGGCCGCGGCGGCGCCGGCCCAGGCCCGGCCGCGGCGGTGGTAGAGCGTGGCGACCGCGTAGCCGATGCCCGTCAGCGCGACGGCGAAGAGCACCAGGGTCGACAGCGTGTAGGAGAGCCGGCTCGGCAGCTCGGCGGCGAGGAAGTTCTCGGTGAGGGGCTGGAGCGTGAGGGTCGCGCGCGCCGCGGGGTCCGGCCCGATCGCGTCGAAGATCACGCGGGTCAGCCCGAAATAGACGAAGAGCGGGCCGAGGGCGGCGAGCACGGGCCAGGTTGCCGCGCGCAGCAGGGTGGCCGGGTGATCGTCGCGGCTCGCCATCATCTTCCCCGACACTCACCTGCGCTTCGAGACCCGTTGCGGGCAGTATGGCACGGATGCGGCGGCGAGGCTTGGGGCGACGCGGCGATTGACATCATCGGGCTCTGCGGTATTTTCAGTCACGACAGAAATTTGTGGAGAGACCGATGGACCTGACACCTGCGATGCGCGACTTCATCCTCCACTGGGGCGAGATGGGCGCGCGCTGGGGGGTCAACCGCTCGGTCGCGCAGGTCCATGCGCTGCTGCACCTCGCCCGCCGCCCGCTGCCGGCCGACGAGATCGTCGAGACGCTGGGCATCGCGCGCTCCAACGTCTCGACGGCGATCCGCGAGCTGCAGGGCTGGAAGCTGGTCAAGGTCAGCCGCGAGCTGGGCGACCGGCGCGACCACTTCACCTCGGTCGAGGACCTGTTCGACCTGGCCCGCGCCGTGGTCGAGGGCCGGCGCGAGCGCGAGTTCCTGCCGACGATCGAGGCGCTGTCGGAAGTCCGCCGCATGGCCGAGACCGATGGCGAGACGCCCGAGGAGGTTGCGGCGCGCATCGCCGAGACGCTTGAGATGATGGAGCTTTTCGACACCTGGTACCGCGATGTCGCCCGCCTGCCGCGCTCGACGCAGATGGCGATGCTGCGCGCCGGTGCCGCGCTGGCGAGGGTCCTGCCCAAGGCG
>JBCBPG010000757.1:0-2574 GCA_039820865.1 Pseudomonadota bacterium | reverse complement strand
TGGCGCGGAAGTTGGGGGAGGTGCCGAAGGCGGCGCCGTGGACGACGGCGACGCCTTCGGTCTCGAGGAGCTCGGTGACGAAGGCCTCGTCGTTCTCGATCACCTTGCCCGAGGGCGCCGTGCGCCCGATCAGCGCGCGGATCGAGGGGTAGACGTAGAAGGCGCCCTCGGGGGTCGGGCACTCGATCCCGCTCGCCTGGTTCAGCATCGACACGACCAGGTCGCGGCGCGCCTGGAAGGCCTTGCGCGACATGGTGATGTAGTCCTGCGGCCCGTTCAGCGCCTCGACCGCGGCCCACTGGCTGATCGAGCAGGGGTTGGAGGTCGACTGCGACTGCACCTTGCGCATCGCGGCGATCAGGGGCTCGGGGCCCGCGGCATAGCCGATGCGCCAGCCGGTCATCGAATAGGCCTTGGAGACGCCGTTCACCGTGAGGGTGCGCTCGATCAGCGCCGGCTCGACCTCGGCCGGGGTGCAGAAGTCGAAGCCCTCATAGGCGATGTGCTCGTACATGTCGTCGGTCATGACCCAGACATGGGGGTGGCGCATCAGCACGTCGGTCAGCGCCTTGAGCTCGGCCCGCGCATAGCCCGCGCCCGAGGGGTTGGAGGGCGAGTTGAAGATCAGCCACTTGGTCGCCGGCGTGATCGCGGCCTCCAGCGCCGCGGGCGTCATCTTGAAGCCGGTGTCGATCGAGGTCTCGATCACCCGGGGCTCGCCGCCGCCCAGCAGCACCATGTCGGGGTAGCTCACCCAGTAGGGCGCGGGGATCAGCACCTCGTCGCCCGGGTTCAGGGTGGCGATGAGGGCGTTGTAGAGCACCTGCTTGCCGCCGGTGCCGACCGAGACCTGCCTGGCGGTATAGTCGAGCCCGTTCTCGCGCCTGAACTTGGCGACGATGGCGGCCTTGAGCTCGGCGATGCCGTCGGGGGCGGTGTACTTGGTGCGCCCCTCGTCGATCGCGCGCTTGGCGGCGGCCTTGACGTTGTCAGGCGTGTCGAAGTCGGGCTCGCCGGCGCCGAGGCCGATCACGTCGCGGCCGGCTGCCTTCAGCTCCGCCGCCTTTGTCGTGACGGCGATGGTGGGCGAGGGTTTCACGCGGGCGAGGGTGTCGGCTAGGAAGGCCATGGGGGTTCTCCTGTGCGGTCATCGGTTGCTAGCGCCGCGGGCGCCCTGACGGCAAGCGCCGGCTTGCGCTATGACAGGGCGCGAGGGCGGTGGATGGGCATCATGTGTCGCATCCGATGCGGCGCCCGGGCCGGGCGGACGCTACCCGGGACGCCGGGATCACCACGGGGTGGTGGTCGAGCGCGCAGTGCGGGATTGACCTGTCCCATCGAGGGGCGGCAAGGAGCGGACATGGACGACTTCAGCGACAGCGCAGCGACCTTCGGCGACCGTCTTGCCCTGGCGCGCGAGGCGCAGGGGCTGAGCCAGGCGGGCCTGGCCAAGAATCTGGGCCTCAAGACCGAGACGGTGCGGAACTGGGAGGCCGACCGCTCCGAGCCCCGGGCCAACCGGCTGCAGATGCTGGCGGCGTTCCTCAATGTCTCGATCGTCTGGCTGCTGACGGGGCGGGGCGAGGGCGCGCCGGTGCTGCCGGAATACGGCGACGAGGAGACGGCGGCCGGGCCCGGTGGCGGCGAGATGGCGCAGGTGCTCGGCGAGATGCGCAAGCTGCGCCTGCGACAGGCGCGGCTGGCCGAGGAACTGGGCCGGCTGGAGAAGCGGCTGGCAGGGCTGGTCGGCAGCTGAACACGCTCGAAGGGCTGGACTTCGGGGCCTGGCGTCGCGTGCGTCGACGGGAGACGGCAGTTCCCGTCCCTCCCGCGTCAGGATAGGCAGCATTTGGTGAAGATCGTCCGAACGCTGCGCCGGCGGGCGTGGCAACGCCGTCGTTGATGGGGTTAGGGCGCGGTTAGGCGAGTCGGCCCCATACTGACGCGGGTGGGCAGGGGATCGCCCCGCCGCGCCCGGCCCCCGAAAGGTCTAGCGGGGGGTGTCGAGAAGGCCGTGCCAGTCGCGGATGCGCTCGATCAGGGCGGCGTGGGGCAGGGTGGCGGGCTCCCGGCCCGCGATCCAGGCGTAGAGGTCCCAGTCGTTCTCCTCCAGCAGCTCCTCGTAGGCCGCCAGCAGCCCCTCGTCGAGATCGGCCAGCGCGCGGTCGGCGAAGGGGCCGAGCAGCATGTCCATCTCGCGCGTGCCCCTGCGCCAGCTGCGGATGCGCAGGCGCTTGAGGCGGCGCTCGCGGGTCTCCGGCGCGGTGGTCTCGGTCATGGAAGGCTCCTGTCCGGTTTCAGCGTCGAGCGGCACGGTCCGCGGGTCACTCCCCACTCTGACCCTGCCAGAGCCAGGCGGCGCCGATCACGCCGGCGCTGTCGCCGAGCGCGTTCTTCAGGATCGGCGTCGTGAAGGTGCCGGTGAAGACATGGGGCAGCAACGCGGCCGGCAGCCGCTGGTAGAGGTGTTCGAGGTTCGAGAGACCGCCGCCCAGCACGATCGCGTCCGGGTCGACGATGTTGACGGCCACCGCCATGCCGCGGGCGAGGCGGGAGAGATGGCGCCCGATCGCG
>JBCBPG010000756.1:0-2587 GCA_039820865.1 Pseudomonadota bacterium | reverse complement strand
GCCTGATCCTCGGCTGTACCGAGGATCAGGCTGTCGGCGCCGGCCTCGGCCAGCCGTCCGGCGATGGCCTCGTAGGCCGTCCGGCTCTCGGCGCGGATCACGTCGCGGACGAGCTCCTCGTAGATGATGCGGTGCGTCTCGGCGCGGTCGTCTTCGTCCGGCACCAGGGGGTCGAGCCCGGCGGCGCGGAGGCGGCCGAGGTAGAAATCCTGCTCCATGGTGTAGGCGGTGGCCATCAGCGCGGGGCGGCGGTGGCCGGCGGCGACCAGCGCCCCGGCGGTGGCGTCGGCGATATGGATCATCGGGATGGCGACGCCGGCCATCATCCGGTCGGCCACCTTGTGCATGGTGTTGGTGGCGAGGAGGATCAGCCCCGCGCCGGCGCGCTCAAGCCCCAGCGCCTCGCGGTTGAGGCGCGCGCCCATGGCGGCCCAGTCACCGGTTTCCTGCAGCGCGGCGATGGGGGCGAAGTCGACCGAGCGCAGGATGATCTCGGCCGAGTGCAGCCCGCCGAGCCGCGCCGCCGCCGCGCGGTTCAGTCGCTGGTAGTAGATCGCCGTAGAGACGGCCGACATGCCGCCGAGGATGCCGATGGTCTTCATGCCGTCCCTCCCGATGCCATGCCCTCGCCCCGGCCCGGCCCGGGGCGGGGCGAGGGGGCGGCGCATGGTGATGCTGGTGGGCCTGTCATAACCCGGATGCGCGGTCGCGCCGACCCGCTCGAAGCCGAGCGCGCGGAAGGCGGCATGCACCTCGACGAGCTCGACCCGGCTCTGCAGCTCGAGCGCGCCGAGGCCGAGCGCCCGGGCGCGCGCGTCGGCCAGCGCCACCAGCCGCCGCGCGAGCCCCCGCCCACGGGCCCCGGCCGCCACCGCGAGCTTGCCGAGATAGAGCACGTCGTCCGCCGGCCGGGGCGCGAGGAAGACGCAGGCCAGTGGCGCTGCCAGCGGCCCCACCGCCCAGACCTCGCCCTCCCGCGCCGCCTCGACGACCGTCGCCACCGTCAGCCGCCCCGCCGAGGAGGGCGGATCGATCCGTCCGGCCATCCCCGCAAAGGCCTCCTGCGCCAGCGCCAGGACCGCCGCGACGTCGTCTCCCGCCCCGACCCGCCAGGGTCCCTCCGCCGAAGGCGCAGCCGGAGGCGCCTGCGGCTGCGCCTCCGGCGTCAGGCGGGCGCTCATGCGGCGAGCTCGGCCAGGAGGCGGTGGGCGGTGTTGGAACGGGGGCGCCAGAGGCCGCGGTCGATCGCCTCGGCCAGTCGCGCGGCGATCTCGGCCAGTGCTGCCGGGTTGGCCTCGGCCAGGAAGGCGCGGACGTCGTCGTCCTCGAGATAGGCCGCGTGGACCAGGTCGAAATGATGGTCGGCCACGGCATGTGTCGTGGCGGCGAAGGCGAACAGGTAGTCGACCGTCGCCGCCATCTCGAAGGCGCCCTTGTAGCCGTGGCGCCGGCAGCCGGCGATCCATTTGGGGTTCACGACGCGCGAGCGGACGACGCGGCCCACCTCCTCGGCCAGCGTGCGGATCACGGGGCGGTCTGGGCGCGAATGGTCGTTGTGCCAGACCACGGGCGCACGGCCGGTCAGCGCCTCGACCGTGGCCGCCATGCCGCCCTCGAACTGGTAGTAGTCGTCGCTGTCGAGCAGATCGTGCTCGCGGTTGTCCTGGTTCTGCACCACCGCATCGACGCGGGCGAGCCGGCCGGCCAGCGCCGCGCGCGCCTGCGCCCCGCCCGCGCCCGCGCCATAGGCAAAGCCGCCCCAGTCGAGCCAGATCTCGGCGAGATCGCCCTTCCGCTCCCAGATCCGCTCGTCGATCATCGCCTGCAGCCCCGCGCCATAGGCCCCCGGCCTGGCGCCGAAGACGCGATAGGCCGCGGCCTCCACGTCCGCGCCCTCGGCCGCCAGCCGCGCGCGCTCGGCCCGCCAGCGGGCGGCGGCGGGGTTGATCTCCTCCGGCTCGTCCAGCGCCATGACGGCCTTGGCGGCGCTTGCCACCAGGTCCATCTGCGCGGGGAAGGCGTCGCGGAAGAAGCCCGAGACCCGCAGCGTCACGTCCACTCGCGGGCGGTCGAGCTGGCCTGCCGGCATCACCTCGAACCCCGTCACCCGGCGCGAGGCGGCGTCCCAGGTCGGCCGCACCCCCATCAGCGCCAGCGCCTGGGCGATGTCGTCGCCGCCGGTGCGCATGTTGGCCGTGCCCCAGGCCGTGAGCGCCATCGCCCGCGGCCAGTCGCCCTGGTCCTGCAGGTGGCGCTCGACCAGCAGCGCGGCGGACTTCCAGCCGAGCGCCCAGGCCGCCGGCGTCGGCACCGCGCGGCTGTCGACCGAGTAGAAGTTGCGCCCCGTCGGCAGCACGTCCGGCCGCCCGCGCGTCGGCGCGCCCGAGGGGCCGGGCGCCACGAAGCGCCCGTCGAGCCCGTCGAGCAGCGCCGCCATCTCGCGCGCGCCACAGGCGCGGAGCGCGGGGCGGAGCGTCGCCTCGATCGATGCCATGACCGCGGCGCTCGCCGGGCCGGGCGCCTCGGCACGGCCCTCGATCAGCGCGGCGGCCAGCGCCTCCAGCCGCTCGACCGTGTCGCCCGCCGT
>JBCBPG010000755.1:0-2592 GCA_039820865.1 Pseudomonadota bacterium | reverse complement strand
CGGGTGGCCCGACCTGCCCTCCACGACCGGGTGGCCCGACCTGCCCGCCACGACCGGGTGGCCCGACCTGCCCGCCACGACCGGGTGGCCCGACCGGCCCGCCACGACCAGGCGGCCCGACCGGCCCGCCACGACCAGGCGGCCCGACCGACCCGCCACGACCGGGCAACGTTCCTGGATCGCGAGGCGCGGTGCATGGCCCAGCGGCAGGGCCGCCGTCATGCGGTGCGGTCGATCATCCAGCGGCCGCGCCGACACCGTCGCTCGCGGCCACACCAGACCCGTGCACCGGCCCTCCGACGTGGCGCGGCATGTGCCCCGCTACTCCTGCCCGGCGGACACGGCGGTCTTCGAGGCCGCCACGTCGAAGCCCGGGCCCCCGCGCCGCGGATCGTCGATCAGCAGGACGTGGCTGACCACGCGGCGCACACCGGGCACGGACCGTGCCGCATCGACCGCGCGTTCCAGCGCCGCCGTCGAGCCGGCGAGACCGGTGATGTGCACCACGCCCTCGGCCGTCTCGATGTTGTAGTCGACCGCGTTCACGCCCTGGGCGCGGATCAGCGCATAGCGTACCCGCGTCGAGATGCCGACATCGGACCAGTAGGCCGCGATCCCGGCATCCTCGGCCACCGTCAGCTCGTTGGTGACCGCCCGGACGCCGACGGCGCTCCATGCGACCTGCTCGGCCGTCGTGCGGTCCGCGGTCCGCGGGACCGAGCCCGTCAGCAGCACGCGGCCCTCGACGACGTCGACATTGACGTCCCGGTAGAGTTCGCCCGAGGCCTCGCCCAGCCGCGTCGCGATCGAGAGCGACGTCTCGGTGTCGGTCACGGCGGCGAGCGTCGAGCGCTCCTGCACCACCGAATGGCCGACCGCCGCGCCGCCCCCGAGCAGCACCGCCGGGGCGCAGGCCGACAGCGCCAGGGCGGCGGCAACGCAAAGGAGGGCGCTGCCAGGCCGACGGGCGGCTTTCATCATCCGGACAGGCGTGCGGGCGCGCCCCGCGTCGTCAGGGCCCGCCACCGCGCGCATCCACGCGGTCCAGGCCGACGGCCGCATGCGCGACCGCGGTGTTTCGTTCATCATTGGTCACTGCCTCACTCATGCTCGACGGCATGGGCGCTCTCGTAGAGGGTCACAGCGCCTGCGGCGTCGACCAGAGCGACGTCGAAGCGGGCGAACCACGCGGCACCCGTTCCTGCCTTGCCCGACACCATAAAGGCAGAGGCCGCCGCCTCCAAGCGCTTCCACTGCCTCCGATCCACGGGACTGTCGATGATGGGACGGCAACGGCACTTCACCTCGACGAAGACCAGCGTGCAGCCGAAGGCG
Organism: Pseudomonadota bacterium; assembly: GCA_039820865.1. GTDB lineage: Bacteria > Pseudomonadota > Alphaproteobacteria > Rhodobacterales > Rhodobacteraceae > Thermohalobaculum. The sequence continues at coordinate 1,257 of JBCBPG010000755.1, read as the reverse complement.
ACGACGAGATCGAGCTCACCGCCACCGATGCGGCAGCGCCGGGCAAGCACCGTCCCGCCACGGGCGCGGTAGAGCCGCTCGACCGCCTCCTCGGCGAGCCTGCCGGCGAGTTCGTTGCGCCGGCCCCGGCGCACGCGGTCGGCGGCCGGCGCGCGTCCCCCGGGCCCCTGACCGCTGCGGCCGGTGCGGCCCGTTGGCGGAGCGCTGGAGGGGCGCGCGCAGGGGCCGGCCTGCGCCATCGCGCTGTCGCCGCGTGCCATCGGCATGACCACCCGCATCCGTCCCTCCCTTTCCGTTCCCATGATGTTCTATCTCACATCATCTAATTTTCATCTAACCGCCCAAGCGCCAGGGCGCGCGCATAGACGGTCCGGCGGGGCAGGCCGAGGGCGTCGGAGACGTTGCGTGCCGCGTCGCGCAGGCTCTCCTCGCGCATTGCGGCGCGCAGGGCGGCGTCCAGCGTGGCGTCGTCCGGCAGGGCATCGCCCGCGGCGGGCGGGGCGACGACCAGGACGATCTCGCCCTTCGGTGCCCCCTCCTGCGCCAGTGCCGCGGCGAGGGCGTCGAGCGTCATGCGCCGGACGGTCTCGAAGCGCTTGGTGAGCTCGCGCGCCAGCGCCGCCGGACGCGCGCCGCCCAGGACCTCGGCCATGTCGGCGACGCTTGCGACGACGCGATGGGGGCTCTCGTAGAAGACCAGCGTCGCCGGCAAGGCGGCCAGACCGGCCAGGGCCTCGCGCCGCGCCGCCGACTTCGCCGGCAGGAAGCCCGCGAACAGGAAGCGGTCGGTCGGCAGCGCGGAGAGGCTGAGCCCTGCCAGCAGCGCCGACGCCCCCGGCACCGCCGTCACTGCGGCCCCCGCCTCGACCGCCAGCTGCACCAGGCGATAGCCGGGATCGGCGATCAGCGGCGTGCCGGCGTCCGAGCAGTAGGCGACCGAACGCCCCTCGGCCAGCCAGGCGGCGATGCGCGGGCGCGCCTCGCCGGCGTTGCGATCGTGATAGGCGATGACCGGTCGGCCGGCCCGCGCCACCCCGTGCAGCGCCATCAGCTTCAGCGTCTCGCGCGTGTCCTCGGCGGCGATGGCGTCGCAGCCGGCGAGCACGTCGAGCGCGCGGAGCGTGATGTCGCGCGCATGCCCGATCGGCGTGGCCACGAGGTAGAGCCCCGGGGCAGGGCGCGCGCCCTGGGGCGGCTGCCAGCCCGGCGCCGTCCCGCCGGTCGCACCGGGCGGGCCCGCGGCCGCGGGGGGGCCGG
>JBCBPG010000754.1:0-2595 GCA_039820865.1 Pseudomonadota bacterium | reverse complement strand
TTAAGAGCGCGAGGCCGAGCTTGCCCTCGCCGGTCACCTGGAACACCGCGATCTGCAGCCAGGTATAGAGCGGCGGCTGCGCGCCATAGCCCCAGTCCAGCGCCTGCACGGCGACCATCTGCTCGGCCTCGTCGAGGTTGAGGCCCCCCGGCGCCAGCACGCGGCTCGCCGCCTGAAGCGCGAAGTAGACGAGGATCGCGACCGGCGCCCAGGCAATGCCCGCCAGCATGCCGGCCTCGCCCGCCCGGCTGGCCATGGCCTCCGGCGCGCGCGTCGCCATCACCGCCCCCCCGCGGGAGCGGCCGTCCGGGGGCTCGCATGGCCGGCGGCGGGCGTCATCCGGTGCCCTCGCTCAACGCCATGACGACGGTGCCGGCGATCGGGTCGCCGTTATAGGCGCTCTTCAGCAGGTAGGCCCGGCCGCCGCGCATCAGCGTCAGCTCGGTGCCCCGGCCGATGTCCACGCGCGCGCCCTGGGGCGCATAGCCGCCCCGGACCAGCCCCGCCAGCACCTGCTCGTCCAGCGTGGCGACGCTGTCGGGCTCGATCAGCGTGAGGCGGAGATCGCAGGTCGGCCGGTCGGTCAGGATCGAGGTCGACGGCCCGAAGCGGCCGGAGACGCTGCGCACCGTCGGCACGCGGTCATCGACCACCTGCTCGAACGCGAAGGCGACCGTGTCGCCATCGTCCTCGACCTCCTCGCCCTCGAGCGCGGGGGCCACCGGCTGGCCGGCATGATAGGCGAGACAGCCCGCGACCCAGCGCTCGACACCGCCCACGACCCGCGCCCCGGGCGCATAGGCCCCCTCCGGCGCGTCCCAGAGCGGCACGCGCCCGCAGCCGGCCAGCGCCACCAGCGCCGCCAGCGCCAGCGCCGCCGCCCTCGCCGGCGGCGCGCTGCCAGGCTGGGTCCGCGCCGTCATGTTCAGCCCTTGACCGCCTTGACGATCTTGGCGGCGGCGTCGGCCAGGTTGTCGGCGGCGATCACGTCGACATCGGCGCCGTTGATGATCTCCTTGCCGAGCTCGACATTCGTGCCCTCGAGCCGGACGACCAGCGGCACCTGCAGGCCGACCTCCTTGACCGCGGCGATCACGCCCTCGGCGATCACATCGCAGCGCATGATGCCGCCGAAGATATTGACCAGGATGCCCTTCACGTTGGGGTCCGAGGTGATGATCTTGAACGCCTCGGTCACCCGCTCCTTGGTCGCACCGCCGCCCACGTCGAGGAAGTTGGCCGGCTCCGAGCCGTAGAGCTTGATGATGTCCATCGTCGCCATCGCGAGGCCGGCGCCGTTGACCATGCAGCCGATCTCGCCGTCGAGCGCGATGTAGTTGAGGTCGTACTTGGAGGCCTCCAGCTCCTTGGGGTCCTCCTCGGTCTCGTCGCGCAGCGCCTGCACGTCCTTGTGCCTGTAGAGCGCGTTCGAATCGAAGTTCATCTTGCAGTCGAGGCAGACCAGCCGGCCCTCCTCGGTCAGGATGAGCGGGTTGATCTCGATCAGCGAGACGTCCTTCTCGACGAACAGGCGATAGAGCGTGGCGATCAGCTTGAGGCAGTCCTTGGCCGCCTGGCCCTCGAGCCCGAGCGCCTTGGCGACCTTGCGGCCATGAAAGCCGCTGACACCGGTGGCCGGGTCGACCGAGAAGGTGAGGATCTTCTCCGGCGTCTCGGCGGCGACCTCCTCGATGTCCATGCCGCCCTCGGTCGAGACGATGAACGAGATGCACGAGGTCTCGCGATCGACCAGCAGCGACAGGTAGAACTCCTTGGCGATCGCGGCGCCTTCCTCGAGGTAGACGCGGCCGACCTGCTTGCCGGCGGGGCCGGTCTGGTGGGTGACCAGCGTCTTGCCCAGCATCTGCTCGACATGGCCCGCGGCCTCGTCCATCGCCTTGGCGATGCGCACGCCGCCCTTCTCGCCGGCATCGGCCTCCTTGAAGCTGCCCTTGCCGCGGCCGCCGGCGTGGATCTGCGCCTTGACCACCCAGACCGGGCCGCCGAGCTCCTCGACCGCGGCCATCGCGTTCGAGGCGTCCAGCACCGGCACGCCGCGCGAGACCGGCGCGCCGTAGGCCTTGAGGATTTCCTTGGCCTGGTACTCGTGGATGTTCATGGGGCACCTCTCCGGGCAGGCGGGCGCTTGGCGCCCTCGTCAGCGGGCGGGCACCGGACGGCACCCTCTCAGATGGGCGGGCACCGTGGGGCGCCCCGGGGTATCGCGCAGGCGCGTCGACGGCGCCCGGTGAGCCGGGGATCACCCCGACGGGAAGGCGGGCGGGACCGGACATGGGCGTCCGCTTCGAGGGAGCCGCGGCCCCCGCCCCTCACTGGTATACCAGCCATCTATCGGTCGCCGGCGGCGGGGGCAACCGCCACGCGCACCCGACGCGAAGTTTCCGCCCGGCGCAACCGATTTCCGTGTCCGCCCCCTCCGACCTTGGGATGGCCCCCGTCGGATGGCGCCCGTCGGATGGCGCCCGTCGGATGGCGCCCGTCGGATGGCGCCCGTCGGATGGCGCCCGTCGGATGCCCCCGTCGCGGCGCCTGGGGAAGGGCGGGTGGCGGCGATGCGGGGCCGGGTCGCCTCAG
>JBCBPG010000753.1:0-2603 GCA_039820865.1 Pseudomonadota bacterium | reverse complement strand
GATGAAGCGCCGCGCCACGCCCGCGCCCGTGATGTACCACTTGCGCCCCGTGATCCGGTAGCCGCGGTTGGTCCGCTCGGCCCGCGTCAGCATCATCGAGGGATCGGAGCCGGCGCCGGGCGCGGGCTCGGTCATCGCGAAGGCCGAGCGCACCTCGCCCGCCACCAGCGGCGCCAGCCACCAGGCCTGCTGCTCGGGCGTGCCGATCTGGGCGAGAAGGCGCATGTTCCCGTCGTCGGGCGCGGCCGCGTTGAAGCAGACCGGGCCGAAGACCGAGCGGTTCATCTCCTCGTAAGCCGCCGCCAGCGCGGTGAAGGAGAGGCCGAGCCCGCCATGCGCCTCGGGCACGTTCGGCGCCCAGAGGCCCGCGGCCTTCACCTGCTCGCGGATCCCGGCCAGCCGCGCCTCGGGCAGGTTGCCGTGGTCGGCAAAACTCGCCGGATCCGCCTCGAGCGGCAGGATCTCGCGGTCGACGAAGGCCGCGACGGCCGTGCGATACGCCTCGGCCGCCGCGTCGAGGGTGAAGTCCATGCCGCCTCCCCGGGCCCTGCCGGGCCTCGCCATCCACAACGCCGCAGGCTCGCCCGGCTGCATTGCTCTCTACCCTGGGCCGCCGACGATGCTAGGGCTCGCGGCGAGGTCAACCCCTCCGCCGCCGCGCCCGGACCCCGCATGACGACCACGATCGCCTTTCTCGCCTTCCTGCCCGTGGCCGCCGCGGCCTTTGCCGTGCTGCCGGTGCGCCCCGCCATCCTCGCCGTCTTCCTGGGCGGCTGGCTGGTGCTGCCGGTGGGCCACTTCCCCGACCTTGCGCCCGAGATCGTCTTTCCCTGGATGATCACCGGCGCGGTCGTGCCGTCCTCGATGCTGGTGACCAAGGCCTGGATCGCGCCCGTCGTGGCCCTGGCGCTGGCGCTCGCGGTCGACCGGGCGCGGCTGGCCGGCTGGCGGCCGGGCGCCGTCGATGCGGCGATGGCGGCCTTCTGCCTCTGGCCGCTGGCCGCCGGGCTCGTCGCCCGCGCACCCGACCCCGCACCGGCCGTCTCGGCGCTCTACCTTGCCGGGGCCTGGGGCGCGCCCTGGCTGCTCGGCCGGGTCTGGTTCGCCGACGCGGCGGGGCGGTTCACGCTGATCCGGGGCCTGGCGCTGGCCGGGCTCGCCTGCCTGCCCTATGCCGTGCTCGAAGGGATGCGCCCGCCCTTCCTGCACGAGGCGCTCTACGCGCCGCATCCCTGGGACCGCGACGGGATCGTCCGGTACCTGGGCTACCGCCCCATGGCCCTGTTCGAGAACGGCAACCAGTACGGGATCTGGGTGGCGATGGGCGCGCTCTCGGCACTGTGGCTGGCGATGGCACGGGGCGATGCGCCCGCCCTGCCCCGCGTCGCGCTGGCGGCGACCTGCACGGCGATCGCGATCGCCAGCCAGTCGGTCGGCGCGGTCATGATGATCGTGGGCGGCCTCGCGCTCGTCTGGCTGATGGCCTCGCGGCTGGTGCTGGCGCTGATCGCGGCGGGGGCGCTGGGGGCGGGGGCGGTGCTGGCGCTGGCGGCGGCGGGGATCCTGCCGCTGGAGGAGCTCGTCCGCGGCACGGCCGCCGGCAAGGCGCTGATCGAGGCGTTCCGCGACATCGGCCGCTTCGCCTTTCTCTGGCGCTTCGCCCAGGACATCAACGCGCTCTCGACCCTGCCGGCCTCGCCGCTGATCGGGGCGCATGACTGGGACTGGTTCATGGGCGCCGGGACACGGCCCTGGGGGACCTGGCAGGTGATCCTCGGCCAGTTCGGGCTGGTGGGCGTCGGCCTCGTGCTGGCGGCGCTGCTGCCGGGCGTTCTGGCGGCCCGCGCCGCGGCGGCCGGCATCGCCAGCACCGACCCGGGCGCCGCACCGCGCCTGCTGGCCGCCGTGCTGCTGGCCGCCATGGCCGATGCCGCGCTGAACAGCTTTCTCTACTTTCCGGCGCTGCTCGCGGCCGGTGCCATCGCGGGCGGCGTCAGAGCGGCCGGCAGAGATGGCCGCCATCCACCGGCAGCACCGCCCCCGTGATGTAGGCGCCGGCGTCGGAGAGGAGGAGCTGCAGCGGGCCCTCCAGGTCCTCGAGCCGGCCGAAGCGGCGCATCGGAATGCCCTTCTTCAGCGTCTCCGCCCCGGGGCCCTCCAGCACCTCCTGCGTCATCTCGGTCGGGAAGTAGCCGGGGGCGAGCGCGTTCACCCGGATGCCGAGGCGCGCCCATTCGCAGGCCAGTGAATGGGTCAGGTGGACGACGCCGGCCTTGGAGACGGCATAGGCGGCGGTTCCCGAACCGTTCCGGACGCCGAGGATCGAGGCGATGTTGACGATCGCCCCACCCTGTCCCGCAGCCATCGCGCGGGCCGCCTCGCGCGCGACGGTGAAGGCGCCGGTGAGGTTGGTGGCGATCACGCGGTCCCAGTCGGCGTCGCCCATCTCGATCGCGCGGCCCTCCCAGGCGGTGCCGGCGTTGTTGACGAGGCCGTCGAGACGGCCGAATCGCTCGACCACCGCGGCGACCCCCTCGGCAACCGAGTCCGGGTCGGTCACGTCCATGCGCAACGCCAGTGCCCGATCCTGGGTCACCCGGGTT
>JBCBPG010000752.1:0-2604 GCA_039820865.1 Pseudomonadota bacterium | reverse complement strand
GTCTGGCGACAAGAAAATGCGGCAAACAAAACAACCTGGAGCGCGAGACCTGACGCAGTCAGGACGGCAAGTGCTCTAGAACGCGCTCCGGCCGTCGGCGTTCGGGCGTCGCCCCCTCCCGCGACAGGATATGCCCGAATCGCTGAACCGACGGCTAACCCGCGCGCGCCCGTTGCGCCGCTGCACCGACCGCCGTTCGGGGAATTGTCACCATTCGACGTCTAACCTGACGCGGGCGGGCGCGGGCGGCGGGGCTAACCGCCTGCAAGGCGCCGCCACCGCCGCAGGGTCCGCAACGCGGCCCAGAGCCAGTAGCCGGCCACGAAGGCGATGCCGAGGGTCGCGGCGCCGTCGCGCAGGCCCGGCGGGTGCTCGTGGTAGCGCTCGACGCTGATGGTGGACGGGTCCACGAAACGCCCGGCGAGTGACAGGGTGGTATCGTGCTCCGGCAGCGTGCCCGTCAGCGCGAAGCCTTCGCCGGTCCAGGCGGTGAGCGTCCGGGCCGCGGCGTCGTAGCGGTTGCGGTCGATCTCGATTGTCCTGCCCGTGCGGTCGTCGTGGGCACGGAGCGTTGCCGTAGAGTAGGCGTCGCCGCGCTCGATCGCGGACATCGTGGCCAGGGGACCCGCGAGATACAGCCCGAGGAGCGCCGCGATGCCAAGACCCGCGGCCGCACCGGGCAGGTGGAGATCGGCCAGGTCAGGCGGCGCCGAACGGGCCATCCAGACCGCCGCGGCCAGCCCCGCCAGCGTCAGCGCGAGCGTCGGCCAGTCCTCGGGCCAGAACAGCCCCGCGTTCCAGAGCGTCCAGTCGACCGGTGCGAGCAGGAGCACGCCGTTCGCCAGCTTGGTCTGCAGGGCGTCGAGCACGAGATGCAGCAGGGCGCCGAGTGCCAGGATGGCGAAGGTCACGCGCGGCCGGCGGGTCAGGAGCGCGATCGCCCCCGCCAGCAGCAGACAGCCGAGCAGCGAGGCCTGCGCGGCGACATAGAGGCGGAGGTCGATCGCCGGGATCTCCGGCAGGCCGGCGCGCAGCAGGCGCTGCAGGATCCAGGGCAGGTCGGGCAGCAGGGCACCGGCCAGGATCCACTTGGTCCCGGCCGCCGGCAGCGCCGCCCGGGTGGCCAGCAGGTTCACGCCGAGATGGGCGATCGTGTTGGGCATCGCGCGGGGTCAGAGCGCCCAGGGCATGGGCTCGATCGGTCCGCAGTCGGTCGTCGGCCGGTAGTCGGTGCCATAGTCCTCCGGGTACTGGAGCGCCAGCGTCACCTCGGTCACGTGCAGCGCCAGGGCATTGGTCAGCCGCTGCGGCCCCACGCCCTGGATCGCGTCGGCGAGGTCGACGAGGCCGCGGGTGAAGTCCATCCGCGCGGCCTTGGGTGCCGAGCGGACGGGCACCCGGCGGGCCGGGCGCAGGGTGCGGCGGCGGCGGTACCCGCTCACGCGGTGGAGGGCACGCTCCCAGCGGTTGTCGAGCAGCGGCTCGTAGACGATCGGGCTGTGGAAGTCCCACAGCTCGTCGAGGCGAAGCTCGCCGTCCTCGCAGAAGATCTGCATCCGGTGATCGTGCGGCGCGATGATGCTGTTGGTGATCCGGGCGACCACGCCGCTCTCGAAGTAGAGCACGCCGATGGTGACATCGGGCGTGGCATAGTTCCGGGGCGTCGCCGAGCCCTTGTCGGTCACGAGCAGGGCGCCGGCGCTCACCATCCGCTCGACCCGGCCGAACATCGCGCAGAGCCAGCTCAGCGCATAGCCCGTGTGCTCGATCGTGCAGCCGGTGGCGAACTCGTCGGTCGCCGGCCACGGCGTCCCGGTGCTGGAGCGCCAGTTCTCGCAGCCAAGACGGTGGATCATGCCGTCGTCGAGCGCGGCATAGACCAGCAGCGGGCGGCCGGCGACGCCGTTGCGGACCGCCCTCCACAGCGTCTGCGCCGCCTCGCCGAGCAGGCTGGAGGGGGCCGAGGAGATCCTGAGCCCCTGCGCATCCGCGAGCTCCAGCAGCCCGCGCGCGCCCTCCATCGTCATCGCCAGCGGCTTTTCGGTATAGACGTGCTTGCCGTGCTCCAGCGCCGCGCGGGACACGGCCTCGTGCTCGGACGGGTTGGTCAGGTTGGCGACGATGTCGATCTCGGGATCGGCGAGCATCGCGCAGGGGCTGTCATAGGCGCGCAGCCCATGGTGACGGGCAAAACTGTCCTGACGCTCGCGGTCACGATCGACCACGCCGCTGAGTTCGAGGCGCCCGGCCGCGTTCGGCCATGCCATCGCGTAGAAGTCTGCCACGTAACCGCACCCGACGAACGCCACGCGCGCCGGGGTTCTCTCTTCAGTCATTACCACCACCAGAGGTAGTTCACGCTCAACCCCGACTCCTCATAGCATCCGTTGGCGGGAAATCGAGAGTTTCAGTTGCGTGCCAGCCTGTGACGCTTCTGAGCTTTTGTTGCGATGCGGCGGGACAGCGGGTACCTGTAGGCCCTGGAGCGTGCGGGGCGTCCTGTATCGAATTGGTTGATGGCACGCGGCGGAGGGGTCGTATGGCCGTGGAAGTTTCGGTCGCGGTGCCGATTTATAACGAGGAGGAGAGCGTGCGCCTCCTCCG
>JBCBPG010000751.1:0-2607 GCA_039820865.1 Pseudomonadota bacterium | reverse complement strand
CTCGAGGTTCTTGCCGTTGACCACGCGGTCACGCATGCCGAACTGCACCGCCTGGGTGACCGAGTTCACCATGTCGCCGCCGTAGTGGATCAGCATCAGCACGTCGGCGTCCGAGTTCAGCACCGGCGTCAGGTACTGCGAGAAGTCACCGGCACCCAGCGGCGTGCGCACCGAGGCGACGGTGTTCCAGCCGGTGTTGTTGGCGACCTCCTTCATCGTCTCTTCGACCGACCAGCCCCAGTTGTAGTCGGCGACCAGCATGTAGACGTTGCGGTCCTTGCCGTACTCGGCCTCGAGCACCGGGCCCAGCGCCGCGCCCGACATGTAGGCGTTGCAGAAGTGGCGGAAGCCGTTGGCGCGCTTGTCCTTGCCGGTGGTGTCGTTGGCGTGGGTCAGGCCGGCCATGAAGATGATGCCGGCCTCCTGGCAGTAGGACTGCACGGCCACGGCGACGCCCGAGGACGAGCCGCCGGTGACCATCACGGCGCCGTCGGCCTCGACCATGCGCTTGGCGCTGGCGCGGGCGGCGTCCGACTTGGTCTGGGTGTCGCCGGTGACGAACTCGACCTTCTTGCCGAGGATGCCGTTGCCCTTGAGCGCCTTGGAGGAGAACGTCGACATCATGCCGGCGTCGCCCTCGCCGTTGAGGTGCTTGACGGCCAGCTGGTAGGCGCGCAGCTCGTCCGCGCCCTCTTCGGCGTAGGGGCCGGTCTGGGGGACGTTGAAGCCGAGCGTGACGGTGCCGCCGGTCGGCTCGTTGGTGAAGGCATAGGCCGAGCGGGTGAAGATCGTCGGCGCGGCAAGGCCGGCGCCGAGGGCAGCGCCGCTGCGCAGCAGGCCGCGGCGATTGAGGGTCAGTTTGGTCATTATGTCCTCCCGGTTGAGTGCCGGCGCAGGATGCGTGGCGTGGCCGAACCGCATGCCGGCAGATGCAGCGGTGGGGCTGCTGGCGACCGGAGTATGGCCGCGGCTGTCAACCGATCAACAAGTGTTTGACGAGGCTCGATAATGCTGTAAATATTTGATCGCCATGTTGCAGTGCAGTGTGTCAATTTTACACTGCACTGCAGCGCGGGGCACGAAAGGCAGCACGGCGCGGAACGGCAGCCTGACACGCGGGAGGCGAGTGGCCATGGCGCAGGGGATAGTCGGCGCACGCATCCGGGCGCGGCGCCAGTCGCTTGGGCTCACGCAGGCGGCGCTGGCCCAGCGGCTGGGTATCTCGCACAGCTACCTGAACCTGATCGAACGCAACAAGCGCGGCATCGGCGGCAAGCTGCTGAACGCCGTCGCCGCCGAACTCGGCATCAGGCGCGACGAGCTGGACGGCGCGGCCGAGCGCCGCCTCTACGACCACCTCGCCGAGATCGCCGCCGATCCGCGCCATGCCGAGCTCGCGCTCGATCCAACCGCCGCGGGCGAGATCGTCGGGCGCTACCCGGGCTGGGCACGGGCGCTGACCGGGCTGGCACGTTCTGAGCGGGCGCTGACGGGGCTGGCCCGCGCGCTCTCGGACCGGCTGACGCACGACCCGTTCCTGGGCGAGGCAGTGCACCGGATGCTGACGCATACCGCCGCGCTCCGGGCCGCGGCCGAGATCCTGCGCGACGTCCCCGATCTCGATGCCGCGGACCGCGAGCGCTTCACCGCGATCGTCGCCGAGGAGAGCGCGCGGCTGTCCGAGGTCGGCACGGCGCTGGCCGGCTATTTCGACCGCTCGCATGATGCGAGCCGCGCGGTGACGCCCGGCGACGAGGTCGAACAGCTCTTCGAGGCGCGGGCCAACCACTTCGCCGAGCTCGAGACCGCCGCCGCGCCGGGCGACACGGGCCGGCCGCGCGACGCGCTGCTGGCAGGCGCGGTCGACCGCACCGTGGCCGAGGCCGAGGCGCTGGCCTCCGACGAGGCGCGCGCGCTCGCCCGCGAACGGCTGACGCGCTATGCCCGCGACGCCGCCGCCGCACCGCTGGGACCGCTGGCCGCGGCGGCCGAGGCCGAGCGCTACGATGTCGAGCTGGTCGCGGCGCGCCTCGGCGTCGGGGTCGAGGTGGTCATCCGACGCCTGGCCTGCCTGCCCGCCGCCCCCGGCCGGCCGCGCTTCGGCTATATCGAGACCAATGCCGCCGGCGTGGCGACCGAGTACCGCGCCGTGCCGGGCCTGGCGCCACCGCGACACGGCAGCCCCTGCCCGATCTGGATCAACCACCGCGCACCGGCCCGGCCGGGCGAGTGCCTGCGCCAGGTGGTCGAGTTCCCCACCGGCCTGCGCCTTCTCTTCGTCGCCCGCGCGCGCCCGGCGGCGGCCGCGGGCTTCGGCCGGCTGGTCCTGCCGGTCGTCGACATGCTGGTGGTCGATGCCCAGGCGGCCGAGGCCACGGTCTACGGCGCGGCCCCGATGCCGTCGGCCGACCCCGTGGGCCAGTCCTGCCGCATCTGCCCGCGCGAGACCTGCGCCCACCGCGTCACGGCCGCCGCGGGCGGCTGAGACGCGCCGTCGCCGCCCGCAGGTTCCGATCGGCAACGAACGGGCACATCACCGCTCCGCCAGCGCCGGCTGGACCCGCGCACCGATGCCCGACGGTTGCGCGGCGTGCTGCGAGGGGTCAT
>JBCBPG010000750.1:0-2608 GCA_039820865.1 Pseudomonadota bacterium | reverse complement strand
GGCAGCGAGACGCGGAGGTTGATCCAGGGCTGCGGCAGCGGCGGCATCAGCTGGAAGCCCATCCGCCCCGAGACCGGCCAGGCGAGCGCGATCATCAGCAGCGCGACCAGCCCCGCGATCGTGGCATAGCGCCAAGACATCGCGACCCTCAGCGCCGGGCCGTAGATCCGCGCGATGAACCAGGCGAGACCGCCCGACACCGCGCCCTGCACCCGCGCCAGCGCCCGTGCCGGCCGCGACCGCGCCGCCCCGTCGCGCACGCCCGCGAGATGCCCCGGCAGGACGAACAGCGCCTCGATCCAGCTGACGATGAAGGCCAGCGTCACCACCACCGGGATCCACAGCCAGAACCGCCCGTACCAGCCCGGCACCATCGCCAGCGGCAGGAAGGCGATGATGTTGGTGATCACCGAAAAGGACAGCGGCACCGCGATGTCGCGCGCCCCCGCCACCGCCGCCTCGACCGCCCGGTAGCCGCGCGCGCGGTACTCGTAGATGTTCTCGCCCGCCACGATCGCGTCGTCGACCACCAGCCCCAGCGCCAGGATGAAGGCGAACAGCGAGACCAGGTTGATCGTCGCGCCGGTTGCCGGCAGCAGGAGAAAGGCACCCAGAAACGCCGTCGGGATCCCAACCGCGACCCAGATCGCCAGCCTGAGGTCCAGGAACAGCGTCAGGAGCAGCAGCACGAGGCCGAGCCCCACCGCCGCGTTGAGCCCCAGGAACCCGATCCGCGCGCGCAGGTCGTCCGAGCTGTCCCAGACCACCTCGGCCCGGATCGCCGCCGGCAGCACCGCCGCGGCCTCGTCCAGCGCGCGGTCGGTGGCGGCGCGCATCTCGCTCGGCGCGACGTCCGATCGCGGCCAGACCTGGATCTTCATCGAGGGCGCGCGCTCGAACAGCGGGCTCCGCTGGTCCTCGCCGCCATGCATCGCGATGGTCGCGATATCGCCGAGGCGAAGGCGCCGCGCGCCCTCCTCGACCCCCTCGACCCCGGCCATGTCGACGCCGACGGGGATGTCGGCCAGCGCCTCGGCGTCGATCTGGCGGCCGTCGACGTCCAGCGACAGGATCCCCTCGCGCGTGACCAGCCGCCCGCCGGTGCGGTCGCGCGCGGCGGTGCGCAGCGCATCGGCCACCTCGCCCAGCGTCAGCCCATGCGCCGCCAGCCGCGCCGTCGGCACCGAGACGACCAGCCGGATCGCCTGCGCCTTCTCGATCTCGACACGGATCAGCTCCGGCTCGGCCAGCATCAGGTCGCGCACCGCCTCGGTCGCGGCCCGCAGCGCCTCGGGCGACACGTCGCCCACCACCGCGACCGTCAGCAGGTGGCGCTTCCAGTCGACGACGCGAAAGCTCGGCGGATCGGCCGCGGCGGGCAGTTCGCCGATCGAGCGGACCGCGCGCTCGACCGCGTCCAGCGCCGTGTCGGTCTCGACCCCGTCGGCGACGGTGGCGAAGGTCTCGGCCTTGTGGGTGCGCGCCGTGCTGTCGAGCCGCTCGACCTCCGGCACATCCGCCAGCGCCCGCTCGACCTGCAGAACGACGCTCTCGTACATCGTCTCGGCCGTCGCGCCCGGCAGCGAGACCGACACCGAGACATAGGGCGTCTCGTAGTCCGGCATCACCGCGCGCGGCATGTTGAGCGCCGCGATGATGCCCCCGATCACCAGCACCAGCATCGCGAGGTTGGGCAGCACCGGGTGGCGCGCGGTCCAGCCGATCGGCCCCTCGCCGCGGGGGCCGCTCACGAGCCGTCTTCCGCGCCCGCCGCCGCCGCGGTCGCCTCGGTCGCGGCCGGGTCGCCCGTGCGCAGCGCCATGCCCTCGGCGCGGGTGCCGAGCGTCGTGGTCACCACCCGCTCGCCCGGCGCGAGACCCGCGGCGATCAGCGCCGTCTCCTCGCCGCGCCACAGCACCTCGACCGGCCGGATCGCCAGCCGGTCCTCGCCATCCATCACCCAGACCACGTCGCCGTCGCGCAGCCACCGGCGGTCGAGCGCCACGGTATCGGGCAGCGCCGCGCGGTCGATCCGCGCCTCGAGAAAGCTGCCCAGCAGCACCGCCGGCCCCGCCGTCGCCGGGTCCAGCGCCAGCGGGTCCTCGATCTCGACCACCACCTCGGCCAGCGCCCCGCCGCCCGACAGCGCCGCGCCGATCCGCGTGACGCGGCCCTCGCGCGCCACGCCCGCCGGCCAGGCGCCGGGCTTGACGAGGCGCACGCTGTCGCCCGCCTCGATCCAGGGCAGCGCGGTCAGCGGCACGTTGAGCTCGGCCTCGAAGCGGCGCGTGGCGACCAGGCGCGCGACCTCGTCGCCCGCCGCGACGCGCGCGCCCGGCTCGACATCCTCCGAGATCACCATCGCGTCGAAGGGGACCACCAGCACCGTCTCGGCCAGCGCCTTCTCGGCCCGTGCACGCGCGGCCAGCGCGGCGTCGCGCTCGCCCTCCAGCTCCGCCATCTGCGGCTCGCGCAGGATCAGCGCCCGCTGCGCCTCGGTGACGTCCAGCGGCAGGCGGTCGAAGTCGCGCTGCGCCCGCGTCGCCTGTCCGCGCTCCAGCGCGATGCGCGCCTCGACCTGCGCGATCCGCGCCTCGGCCTCGGCCAG
>JBCBPG010000749.1:0-2609 GCA_039820865.1 Pseudomonadota bacterium | reverse complement strand
TCGGCGAGGGCGAGTTCTTCTCGCTGCTCGGCGCCTCGGGCTGCGGCAAGACCACGCTGTTGCGGATGCTGGCGGGGTTCGAGACGCCGACGAGCGGCGAGATCTGGATCGACGGCCAGCCGATGTCCGCGGTGCCGCCGTTCGAGCGGCCGGTGAACATGGTCTTCCAGAACTACGCGATCTTTCCGCACCTGAACGTCCGCGACAACATCGCCTACGGGCTGCGCAAGGCCCGCCTGCCGCGCGCGACGCGCCATGCCATGGTCGACGAGATGCTCGACCTGGTGCAGCTCCGGGGCTATGGCGACCGGCGCGCGCACCAGCTCTCGGGCGGCCAGCGCCAGCGCATCGCGCTCGCCCGCGCCCTGATCCTCAAGCCCAAGGTGCTGCTCCTCGACGAGCCGCTGGGCGCGCTGGACAAGCAGCTCCGCGAGCAGATGCAGATCGAGCTCCGCCGCCTGCAGCGCACCGTCGGCATCACCTTCGTCTTCGTCACCCACGACCAGGAGGAGGCGCTGGCGCTGTCGGACCGCATCGCCGTGATGGCGGGCGGCGCGGTGCTGCAGATCGACACGCCCGACGGTCTCTACGAACGCCCGCGCACCCGCGAGGTGGCCAGCTTCATCGGCACGATGAACTTCCTCGAGGGCCGGGTCCTCTCGCGCGCCAGCGGCCATGCGCGGCTGGGGTCGAGGCGATCGGCGAGGTCGAGGTGCCCTCGACCCCCACCATGGCCGAGGGCGACCGTGTCTGCGTCGCGATCCGGCCGGAGAAGATCGCGCTTCACCGCGAGGCGCCCGCGGGCGGTCCGGCCATCGAGGGCGCGCTGGAGATGACCAGTTATCTGGGCGAACGCTCGCATTTCCGGGTACGCGTGCCGGGCTGTGCCGAACCGGTTTCGGTCTCGGCACAGAACGCGGATCTTTCCGCCTTCCGCGCGATGGCCGAAGGATCGCCCGTCTGGCTTCGATGGCGCGAGGATGCGCTCATCGTGCTCGACCGGCGATAGGAGACGGTGGTGAACGCTGACCCGGCAATCCGCGCGCGGCGCACGGCCCCCAAGGAGGTGCGCCGCCAGCAGCTGATCGACGCGACGATCGAGACGATCGCGCGGCTCGGCGTCTCCGGCGCGACCATGGCCGAGATCACGGGGCGCGCGGGCCTGTCGATGGGCATCGTGAGCCTGCATTTCGAGAGCAAGGACAACCTGCTGAAATGCACGCTCAGCTTCCTGACCGAGGAGCTGCGCGAGCAGTGGAGCTCGGTCCATGCGGATGCGGGCCTGGGGCCTGCGCAGAAGCTCTGGGGCATCATCGGCGCCAACTTCGACGACGCGATCGCGACGCATGCCAAGATGCGCGCCTGGTTCGCCTTCTTCGGCGAGGCCCGCTACCGCGCCTTCTATCGCGAGACGGTGGGCGCGTATGACGAGGAGCGCGTGCAGGCGGTCGAGGCGCTCCTGGCGGCGCTGAAGCGCGACGGCGCCGCGGTCGACTTCGACCCCCATGCGCTGACGCAGTCGCTCGAGGGACTGGCCGACGGGCTCTGGCTCGACACCATGCTCTACCCCGACTGGGTCAGCGTGGACGAGGCGCGCCAGCGGCTCTGGGAACTCCTGTCCATCCACTTCCCCGACCGGTTCCCGCGTGGGGCCACCGCCTCGATCGCGTCCGTCACATGACCCTCTCGCGGAGAGCCTTCATGGCCGCAGCCGCCGGCAGCCTCGCCGCGCCCAGCCTCGCCGCTCCCCTGCCGTCCAACCCGGACGTCGTGGTGATCGGCGCGGGCGCGGCCGGCATCGGCGCGGCGCGGCGGCTGATGGCGGCCGGGCGCAGCGTCGTGGTCGTCGAGGCGGCCGGGCGCATCGGCGGGCGTGCCTTTACCGAGAGCGCGACCTTCGGCGTGCCCTACGACCACGGCTGCGCCTGGCTGCAGGGCCCGCGGAGCCTTCCCCACGTCGCCCTCGCCCGCGACGCGGGCTTCACGCTGGTCGACCACTCCGGCGCGCACGAGGCCTTCTTCATCGACGGCGAACGGGCCGGCTTTGCCGAGCGCAGGCGCCAGGAGCGGGCGACGCCGGCGATTCATGAGGCCATCTGGGCCACCCCCGACGATGTCGCGGTCGCGAGCGTGATCCCCGAGGGCCTGCCCTATGGCGCCGAGGCGCAGACCTGGCTCGCCGCCAGCTATGGCGTCGACATGGCCGACTGCTCGACCGCCGATGTGCGATCCTATGTGGACTACGAGGTCGACTTCCTGGTGCGCGAGGGGCTGGGCACACTGGTCGCCCGCCTCGGCCGCGACCTGCCGGTGCGGCTGAACACCGCCGCCACGGCGATCGACTGGAGCGGCGCGGGTGTCCACGTCGAGACGACCGCCGGCACCATCGCGGCCGCCGCCTGCATCGTCACCGTCTCGACCGGGGTGCTGGGCGCGGGCGCCATCCGCTTCACCCCCGACCTGCCCGCCGACAAGGCCGAGGCGGTGGCCGACGTGCCGATGGGGCTGCTGACCAAGATCGCGCTCCAGTTCGACGGGGCGCGCTTCGGCCTCGGCGAGGGCGGCTGGCTGTCCTATGCCATCCCGCCCGAGATCCCGGCGCGCGCCTG
>JBCBPG010000748.1:0-2610 GCA_039820865.1 Pseudomonadota bacterium | reverse complement strand
CGATACCCGCACGAGTTCTCCGGCGGCCAGCGTCAGCGCATCGCCATCGCCCGCGCCATGGTGCTGCGCCCCAAGCTGATCGTCCTCGACGAGCCCACCTCCGCCCTCGACCGCAGCGTCCAGCGCCGCATCGTCGAGCTGATGCGCCGGCTGCAGGCCGAGCACGGCCTCGCCTATCTCTTCATCAGCCACGATCTCGCCGTCGTCCGCGCCATGGCCGACCGGGTGATGGTGATGAAGGATGGCCGCGTGGTCGAGGAAGGCCCCACGGCCGCGGTCATCGACGCGCCCCGCGAGGCCTATACCCGGCGCCTCATGCAGGCCGCCTTCGACCTGCCCGCCCGGCTCGCCGCCACTGGCTGAGCGGGCCCCCTGCTACCTGTGCGCGAGGTTTGCAACCGCGTCATAGACGCCATGCGCGAAGTCACCCGCCACGTTCGCGCCTCAGTTGCAGCCCATGTGCCCCTCCGCACGCGTATCGGCGACAGGTGGGAGCAGGCGTCATGGCATGGAAGATCGGTTTCGCGGCGGCACTGGCCGCCCTGGTCGCGGGCGGGGCGGGGGCGGTCACGCTGACCGAGCCCGGCGGGGCCGGGTTCTCGAACAGCCACCGCCAGCCCACCGCGGTTGCCGGTGACGTCACCGCGATCGAGGGGCGGGCCCGGCGCAACGATGCCGACTTCTTCGCGCTCGAGGGCGTCGACAGGCTGGAGATCAGCGTCTTCGCCCTCGGCCCGGTCGGCTACAGCTACGCCGCCGGCGGGGTGGTCAAGCTGGCCGAAGACCCGTTCCGCTGGCGCTGGGACGGCGAGACCCAGGGCAGCCTCGTTCTCAACTGGCAGCAGACCGAGGACAGCCTCGTGATCGACCTGCCCCAGGACAGCACTGTCGCGACCCGCTATCTCGGCCTCTACTTCACCCATGGCCGCGACATCGGCTATCGCATCGGCCTCGGCCGCCCGGGCGGTGGTGATCTCGGCGGTGGCGGTCTCGGTGGGCCGGTCGCCGCGCCCGGCGCCGAGGTGCCGCTGCCGCCCGCAGCCCTCCTCCTCGGCGGCGCGCTGCTGGCGATCGGCTGGCTCGGCCGCAGCCCCGTCGCGACCGCCTAGGCACCACGGCGGGCGGGGGTGCGAAACGCACCCCCGGAGACAGGCTCAGCCGCCGAGTGCCGCCGCGGCCCGCGCCCGCTCGGTGATCGCGGCCCAGTCGCCGGCCCGCTGCAGGTCGGCCGGCGCGATCCAGCTGCCGCCGACGCAGATCACGTTCTTCAGCCCCAGGTACTCGGCCGCGTTGGCCGTCGAGACCCCGCCCGTCGGGCAGAAGCGCACATGGTGCAGCGGCGCGGCCCAGGCCTTGAGCACCGGCACGCCGCCATTGGCCTCGGCCGGGAAGAACTTGAGGATGTCGAGCCCGCGCTCGGCCGCCGCCATCGCCTCGCCGGGCGTGGCGACACCGGGCAGCATGGGCAGGCCGGCATCCTCGGTCGCGTCGAGCACGCGCGCCGTCGCCCCCGGCGAGACGCCGAAACGCGCGCCCGCGGCCACGGCGCCCTTCACGTCCTCGGGGCTCAGCAGCGTGCCGGCGCCGACCACCGCGTCGGGCGCGGCATCGACCATGGCGCGGATGACGTCGAGCGCGACGGGCGTGCGCAGCGTCACCTCCAGCGCCCTCAGCCCGCCGTCCACCAGCGCACGGGCCAGCGGCGCGGCATGGGCCACGTCATCGACCACGATGACGGGGATGACGGGGGCGAGGCGGCAGACCTCCTCGACCGTGATGGGCGCGGTGAGCGTATCGGGCATCTCGTCCTCCTCAGACGGCGATCGCGGCGCCGGTCTCGGCGGCACCGACACGGGCGCGGAAGGCGGCGAACAGCTCGCGGCCGATCCCCTCGTGGCTGGGGGCGAGATCGACCTCGGCGGGCACGCGGGCCGCAAACGCGGCCGCATCGACCAGCACCTCCAGCGTACCGGCTTCGGCGTCGAGGCGCACCACGTCGCCGTCCTCGAGCCGCGCGATCGCGCCCCCCTCGGCCGCCTCGGGGCTGAGGTGAATGGCGGCCGGCACCTTGCCGGAGGCGCCCGACATCCGCCCGTCGGTCACCAGCGCGACCTTGTGGCCGCGGTCCTGGACGACGCTGAGCGGCGGGGTCAGCGAGTGCAGTTCGGGCATGCCGTTGGCCGTCGGGCCCTGGAAGCGGACGACGACGATCACGTCGCGGTCCAGTTCGCCCGCCTTGAAGGCCGCCTTCACGCTCTCCTGGTCGTGGAAGACGCGCACCGGCGCCTCGACCGTCCGGTGCTGCGGCTTGACGGCCGAGACCTTGATGACCGCGCGGCCGAGATTGCCCTCAAGCACCGCGAGCCCGCCGGTCGGCTGGAAGGGCTCGGCCGCGCCGCGCAGGATGTCGGCATTGCCGCTCGCCTCCGCGCCCGGGACCCAGGCGACGCGGCCGTTCTCGCCGAGGCGCGGCTCCTCGGTATAGCGGGCGAGGCCGGGGCCGGCGATCGTCGCGACATCGTCGTGCAGGAGCCCCGCGCCCAGCAATTCGCCGATCATGAAGCCGAGCCCGCCGGCGGCGTGGAAGTGGTTCACGTCGGCGATGCCGTT
>JBCBPG010000747.1:0-2615 GCA_039820865.1 Pseudomonadota bacterium | reverse complement strand
GTGGTCATCTTCATGGCGTTTTCTCCTGGCGTCTTAGGCGGTCCCGAAGGCGGTTCGGAATCCGTTGAATGGGGTCTTGGCTGCTTCTTGTCGTCAGCGTTAGGGCCAGATGGCAGAGGTGGTAGCGCCAGGGCTGGCCGGAAGGTTTCGGTGGCGGCGGCACGGCGTCATCCCCGCTCTCATCCGCGGCGGTCGGCCAGGATCAAGTCGCTGGCCTTCTCGCCGATCATGATCGCGGGGGCGTTGGTGTTCCCGCTGACGATCGCGGGCATGATCGAGGCATCGGCGACGCGCAGGCCGCGGATCCCGTGCACCCGCAGCCGGTCGTCGACCACGGCCAGCGGGTCCTGGCCCATGCGGCAGGTGCTGGTGGGGTGGTAGATCGTCTGGCTGATCGAGCGCGCGGCGTCGAGGATCTCGTCGTCGGTCTGCGGATCGCCCCGGGGCACGTGCTCGCGCACGATGAAGGGGCCGAGCGCCGCCGTGCGGGTCATCGCCCGCGCGAAACGGACCGAGCGGATGGCGCACTGGCGGTCGGCCTCGGCCGAGAGGTAGTTGGGCACGATCCTGGGATAGTCCGCGGCGCGCGGGCTGGAGACGTGGATGTGCCCGCGGCTCTCGGGGCGGAGCTGGCAGACCGAGGAGGTGATGCCCGAGAACGGGTGCATCTCCAGCCCCGGCTTGTCGGCCGAGAGCGGCTGGAAATGGAACTGGATGTCCGGCGTCTCCAGCCCCTGCATCGATCTCGCGAAGATCGCGACCTGGCTGGCGCCGAGGCTCATGGGCCCCTTGCGGAACAGCAGGTAGTTGAGCCCGATCCCCATGCGCGGCAGGAAGCCGTTGATCGCGTCGTTCAGCGTGGGGACGTTGACCTCGTAGACGAGGCGGATCTGCAGGTGATCCTGCAGGCACTCACCCACGCCGCGCAGGTCGTGGCGCGTCTCGATCCCCGCCTCGGACAGCACCTCGCCGCGCCCGATGCCCGAAAGCTCGAGGATCTGGGGCGAGCCGATGGCGCCGGCCGAAAGCACCACCTCGCCGCCCGGGCGCAGGCGCACGACCTCCGAGCGGCCGCCACGGGCGATCCGCACGCCAGTGACGCGCATCCGGTCGTCCTCGGCAAAGACCAGCCCCTCGGTCAGGGCGTGGGTGACGATTTCGAGGTTGGGCCGTCGGCGGGCGGGGGACAGGAAAGCGCGGGCGCTGGAGCAGCGAAGGCCGTTGCGCGCCGTCTGGTGGAAGTAGCCCGCCCCCTCCTGGCGCTCGCCGTTGTAGTCCTCGGTCCGCGGCACGCCCATCTCGACGGCGGCGTCGATGAAGGCCTCGGCGATTCGGCTCTTGGCGCGGATGCGGGAGACCGAGAGGCCGCCCGAGCCGCCATGCAGCGCCGTCTCGCCGTCCTCGTGACGCTCGGAGCGCTTGAAGAGCGGCAGCACGTCGTCCCAGCTCCAGCCGCGGTTCCCCATCTGGGCCCAGCGGTCATAGTCCTGTGGCTGACCGCGGACGTAGAGCAGACCGTTGATAGAGCTGGACCCGCCGAGCCCCTTGCCCCGCGGCCAGTCGATCGAGCGGCCGTTGAGGCCGGGATCGGGTTCGGCCTTGTAGCACCAGTCGGTAGTGGGGTTGTGGAGCGTGCGGAAGTAGCCGACCGGCACGTGGATCCATGGGTTCCAGTCACGCCCGCCCGCCTCGATCAGCACGACCCGGTTGGCGGGATCGGCGCTGAGACGATTCGCCAGCACGCAGCCTGCCGAGCCCGCGCCAACCACGATGAAATCCGCTTCTAGTCCTGTCATGCTCCGAGCGCGTGTCCTGGGCGTGTCTGGGGCCGTCTCTCAGGCCGTGTCTGGGGCGGTCTCGGGCCCATCCGGGCCACGTCCGAGGCCGTGGCCTACCGTTCGTGCTTGCCAAGCGGACCATAGCCTGCAATTTTGATACTGCAAGTCTCATTCAACGAGACGCAAGGGAGGACCCGAATGACCATCTCCGACAAGCTCGCAGCGATCTCGCGGCGCGACCTGTTCCGCCTCGGCGGCCAGTACGGCCTGAGCTCGACGCTGCTCGCGGCCGGCGCCATGGGCGGCACGATCAGCCTCGCCTCGCTCGCGCGCGCGGCCGAGTCGACCTACGAGAAGCGCTTCAAGAACGAGCCGAAGCACACGCTCAAGTTCGGCGCCGCCGGCTTCAACCAGCGCAACCTGCTCATCGAGCGCGCCGGCTGCCTGGAGTTCGCGCGCGACCTGGAGGAGCGTACCGAGGGCGAGATCCGCGTCGAGTTCATCGGCGACAACCAGCTCTGCGGCCAGCTGAACTGCGCCGAGAAGACCCAGCTCGGCATCACCGACATCTACGCCGCCTCGACGCAGAACTCGGCCGGCTCGACGCCGTACCTGAACATCCTCGACTACGCCTACATGTTCCCCAGCCGGGCGTCGCAGTACTACTTCTTCTACAGCCCGGAGAGCCAGCGCGTCCTCCGCGACCCGATGGAGAAGCGCCACGGGCTCAAGTTCCTGTTCACCCATGCCGAGCTGCGCGGCATCCCGCTCGGCCTCGGCTGGCAGGACAAGCCGACCGTCACCAAGCTGGAGACGCTGTTCGGCACCAAGAACCGC
>JBCBPG010000746.1:0-2619 GCA_039820865.1 Pseudomonadota bacterium | reverse complement strand
GGCCGATGCCTCACACCCCATGGCAGACGAGACGGTCATCGAGATCGCCGACGTCTGGAAGATCTTCGGCGACAACGCCGATGCCGCGCTCGCCGCGATCCGCGCCGAAGGGATCGGCAAGTCGGAAGTCCTCTCCCGCTTCAACGCCGTCGTCGGCGTCGCCGATGTCAGCCTCGACATCCGCCGCGGCGAGATCTTCTGCATCATGGGGCTGTCGGGCTCGGGCAAGTCGACGCTGGTGCGCCACTTCAACCGGCTGCTGGAGCCCACCGACGGCCGCATCCTGATCGAGGGCGTCGACGTCATGGCGCTGGAGCCCAAGGCGCTCCAGGCCTGGCGCAACCGCAAGATCGGCATGGTCTTCCAGAACTTCGCGCTGCTGCCCCACCGCTCGGTCCTCGACAACGTGGCAATGCCGCTGGAGATCCGGGGCGTGAACAAGAACGACCGGCTCGAGCGCGCGGCCCGCGTGCTGGAGATCGTCGAGCTCTCCGCCTGGGGCAACAAGTATGCGCACGAGCTCTCGGGCGGCATGCAGCAGCGCGTCGGCCTCGCCCGCGCGCTGGCGGCCGACCCGGACGTGCTGCTGATGGACGAGCCCTTCTCGGCGCTCGACCCGCTGATCCGCCGCCAGCTGCAGGACGAGTTCCTGCGCCTCTCCAAGATCCTGAAGAAGACCACCGTCTTCATCACCCACGACCTGGACGAGGCCGTGCGCATCGGCCATCGCATCGCGATCATGCGCGACGGGCGCGTGGTGCAGATCGGCACGGCCGAGCAGATCGTGATGAACCCGGCCGACGACTACGTCGCCGATTTCGTCGCCGGCATCTCGCGCCTCAAGGTCGTGCGCGCCCACGCCGTCATGCGCCCGCTGGGCGGCATCGAGGTCCCGCCCTCGGCGCCGCGCGTGAACGAGAGCGCACCGCTGAGCCAGCTCATCGATCTGGCCATCGCCCAGGAGGGGCCGATCCTGGTCGAGGACGGCGGCGTCGATATCGGCGTCGTCGCCTACCAGGACATCCTGAAAACCGTTGTCGAGGGGACCGAGGTATCATGAACGTCCAGAACCCGCTCGACGCCATCGACCCCGCCCGCAATGCCGAGCTGGAGGCCAAGGCCCGCGCCCAGGTCGCCACCTTCGTGCGCACGCGCCCCGACTACTACGCCGAGGCCTTCGACCGCATCCGCTCGAAATCGGGCTTCGTGCCGACACTCAACCTGATCGCGGGCCTGATGGGCCCGGTCTGGTTCGGGGCGCGTGGGCTCTGGAAATGGGCGGTGGGATTTCTCATCGTCGAGACGCTGGCGGTCGTGCAGCTCGTCCGCGGCCTCTTCGGCGACCTCTCGGCCGAGGCGCGCGAGCGGATATCGTCGATCGAGGGCACGCTCGAGTTCCGCCGCCAGCAGCTGGAGAAGGCGATCGAGGACGGCTCGGACCGCGTCGATGCCCTGCGCCGCGCCGTGGACGGCATCGAATCGAACATCGCCGGTTTCCGCGCCGAGGCGGCCGCGCTTGAGGCGCAGGGCATCTGGATCGCGCTCGCGGGCCTCGTGCTGCTGGTCTTGGTCAAGACCGTGCAGGCCCTCATCGCCAACACGGCGCTGGAGGAGCGGTATTCCGACTGGCTCTCGGACCCCACGATCCCGTCCGGCATGCCGGAGCGCCAGATCTGGCTGACCGCCGTCTTCTGCGCGATCATCGTGCTGACGGCGACGGTCCACTACAGCTTTCCGGGCGCGGTGGCGGTGCTGGCCGACTTCCCCACCGATCCGGAGATCCGGCTGACCGTCATCGGCTGGGTCGAGGCCTTCTTCGCCTTCGCCGTCTCCAACGGCGAGGCGCTGTTCGAGGCGATCACCTACTGCATCCGCCTGCTCCTCGACGCGCTGGAGGTCATCTTCGTCTCGACCCCCTGGATCGTGGTCGCGGCCTTCATCGTGCTGATGACCTGGCTCTCGGCCGGCTTCACCACCGCGATCTACGCGGGCGCGTTCCTGGCCTACATGGGCGTGCTCGGCTTCTGGGACAAAGCGATGACGACGCTGGCGCTGCTCGGCACCGCGGCGTGTCTCTCGATCAGCATCGGCATCCCGCTCGGCATGTACTGCGCCCGCCGTCCGCGCCTCTACGCCGTGATCCAGCCGATCATGGACTTCATGCAGACCATGCCGGCCTTCGTCTTCATGATCCCGGTCATCGCCTTCTTCGGCACCGGCAAGCCCGCCGCGGTAGTGACCACCATGATCTTCGGCGGCACGCCCGTCGTGCGCCTCACGGTCCTGGGCCTGCGCGGCGTGCCCGAACACGTGCGCGAGGCCGCGATCTCCTTCGGCGCGTCCAAGTGGTACCTGCTGACGCGGGTGGACCTGCCGCTGGCCGCGCCATCGATCCGGGCGGGCATCAACCAGACCATCATGCTCTCGCTCGCCATGGTCGTGGTCGCCTCGCTGATCGGCGCCAAGGGCCTCGGCGAGGACGTGCTGGAGGCGCTGCAATACGCCAACGTGGGCCAGGGCATCCTGGCGGGCTTCGCCGAGGCCCTTGGCGCCGATCAGCGAGGCGACCACGACCATGGCGAGCGAGAGCATGATGGTCTGGTTGATGCCCGCCCGGAT
>JBCBPG010000745.1:0-2623 GCA_039820865.1 Pseudomonadota bacterium | reverse complement strand
CCCTCGGCCAGAACACGGCGCCGGAGAGGCGGCTGCCATTGGCCTCGCCGAAGCCGGGATCCTCGGGGCGCCGCGCGGGGGCGTAGCTGTCGAGGCTGTAGATCGGCAGGCGTTCGGTGATCTCGGCGGGCGACCACTCCTCGCAGGGGCAGTCCAGTTCGCGGCTGTAGCGGAGGTGTTTCTCGAGGTGCCCGTTGGCCTCGGTCTTCATCACGAGGCAGCCGGTCTCACGGAACTCGGCCAGGCCGTTGGGGTGGCGGGCCTCGAGATAGTCGGCCCAGTCGCGCCAGTAGTGATAGCCCTCCCAGGCGAAGGCGGTGCCGTCGAGCGTCGAGTAGTGCATGCGGATGATCGCGCAGGACCCCGAGGTCGAGCCGTGGCCCGCCAGCGCGTTGCGGTCGAGGCCGAGCACGCGGAACCCCAGCTTGGCGAGCTCGAAGGCGGTGGCGGTGCCGATCACGCCGGTGCCGATGACGATGACGTCGGCGGTGTCGGTCATGGGCGTTCTCCCTCGATGTCGTGGTGGTGGCGGGCGAAGGCGGCCAGTGCCGCGACCTCGCCGGGCCGGCCCTCGCGGCCGGTGAAGCCGATCAGGTAGGTGGGGACCAGCGCCAGGCGGTCCTCCAGCGGCTCGCGCACCTCGCGCGCGTAATAGCCGATCTGCATGTAGTAGAGCGTGCGGGCGCGGACGGTCGCCTCCGGCTCGACAAAGTCGTGGCGGGCGAAGAGCTGGCGGATCGCCTCGATCCGCTGGTCGTCGGAGCGGTCGAGGCGTGTGCGCACGGTGCCCGACCGGCGCGCCCAGTCGCGCACGGCAAAGTCGAGGCGCGGGTCGAACAGGTCGTCGCAGAAGAAGCAGCGGAAGAGGTTGCAGACCCCCTCGGTCACCGTTGCCGAGGGGGCGTCGCACTGCGCGAGGATGGCGCCGGTGTTCTTGGCCTCCCAGCGGGCGAGGAGCTGGTCGAGCAGGTCCTCGCGGCTGCGGAAGTACCAGTAGAAGCTGGAGCGCGAGACGGCGAGCCGCTCGCCGATGGAGAGGACCTTCACGCGCTCGACCCCCTCGCTGACCAGCAGGTCCATGGCGACGGTCAGCCAGTCCTCGCGCGTGGCCTTGGCGTGCGGGGCGGCGGCGATTGGCGTGGGCATCAGGCGACCGGGGGCGCGCCGCCCTCGGCGCTGCGGCGGGCGATGAAGGCGTCGATGGCCGCGAGCCGGGCGGGGTCGAGGGCGGGGCGTGGCGTGTCGGCCAGCGCCGCCTGCCAGAGCGCGGTGGCGCGGGCATCGGCGTCGAGCGCCCCCTTCTCGACCCAGGCGCCATGGTTCGACCAGTCGGCGACCAGCGGCGGGTAGAAGGCGTCTCGGTAGCGGGCCATCGTGTGCGCGCAGGCGAAGAAGTGCCCGCCCGGTGCAACCTCGGCCAGTGCGTCCATGGCGAGCGCCGCGTCGTCGGCCGGGACGGGGGCGCAGAGCTCGGCGAAGACCTGCAGCGCCTCGAGATCGGTGATGATCTTCTCGAAGCTGACGGTCAGCCCGCCCTCCATCCAGCCCGCGCCGTGCAGGACCACGGTGGCGCCGGCCAGTACCGCGCCCCAGGCGGACATCACCGTCTCCTGCGCGGCCTGGGCGTCGTTGACGTTGGCCGCGCAGCCGGCCGAGCCGCGCCAGGGCAGGCCGATGAGCCGCGCGAGCTGGCCCGCGCCGAGGCTGGCCTTGACCTGTTCGGGCGTGCCGAAGGCGGGGGCGCCCGAGCGCATGTCGACGCTGGAGGCGAAGGCGCCGTAGAGCACGGGCGCGCCGGGACGGGCGAGCTGGGTCAGCGCGATGCCGGCGAGCGCCTCGGCATGCGACAGGGTGAGGGCGCCGGCGACCGTCACCGGGGCCATGGCGCCCATCAGGCAGAAGGGCGTGACGATCGAGAGCTGGCCCGCGCGGGCGAAGTCGATCAGCCCCTCGGCCATCGGCACGTCGAGCGTGCGCGGCGAGTTGGTGTTGATGATCGTGTAGACATGGGCGGCCGCCCGGAACGCCTCGGCGTCGAGGCCGCGGGCGAGGCGGATCATCTCGAACGCGTCGGCCACCTGGCCCCGGCCGCGGGCGAAGACGAAGGGGACCTTGTCGCTGAGCGTCAGCACCGCGCGGGTGGTGGCGTAGTGGCGGAGGTGGACGGGCACGTCCTGCGGCTCGGTCCCCGGCGAGAGCATGTGCAGGACGTCGAAGGCCTGCAAGAGTGTCGTCATCTCCTCGACTTCGGTCAGCGTGCCGGGGCGGCGGCCGCGCAGGCGATCATAGGCGTGGGGTGCGCCGGCGCCGGACTGGAAGACGAGGGTGCCAAGCTCCAGCGTGAGGTCGCGGTGGGGCGCGCCGGCCCTGAGGGGGATCGAGGGGGGCGCCGTTTCGAGGGCGGCCTCGACGATCTCGCGGCCGATGCGCACGAGGCCGGTGTCTTCGT
Source organism: Pseudomonadota bacterium (assembly GCA_039820865.1). Taxonomy (GTDB): domain Bacteria; phylum Pseudomonadota; class Alphaproteobacteria; order Rhodobacterales; family Rhodobacteraceae; genus Thermohalobaculum. Next base: position 174 of record JBCBPG010000745.1, on the reverse strand, counting down.
CGACGCGGGCGCCGGCCTCGCGGAAGAGCGCGCGGGCCTCGGGGGCGAGGACGGCCATGCCGAGGTCTTCGAGGACGGTGAGGGCGCTCTCGTGGATGGCGGCGACGCGGTCCTCGGTGTAGACGGGCACGGCGGGGAAGGGGTGGCGGAGCTGGCGATAGGCCGCGCTGCGGG
>JBCBPG010000744.1:0-2631 GCA_039820865.1 Pseudomonadota bacterium | reverse complement strand
CGCGCTCTACCGCGAGAACCTGATCACAGCCCGCATCGACGAGGAGACGTGACGCCCGGGGATCCGGCCGGCTCTCGCCCCCTCCCGCGACAGGTTATCGCCCAACAGCCGAATGGACCGTCAACGCCCGGGCGAGCCGTTGCGCCTGGCGCGATCGCAGCGTTCGGCCAAGATTCACCGTTTCGTGCCCAGGATGTCGCGAGGGCGGGGACGGGGACGTCCTGGCGGGCGACGCGGCTCAGCGGGCCGGGAAGACGGTGATCGCGGCAGGGTCGGCCTCCAGCGCCAGGCGGGTGCCGGCGACCGGGGGCGATCCCGGCGGCAGGTGGACGACGAGGTCCAGGGACGGTGCCGCATCCGGCGTGGCCCGCAGGCGGTAATGCGTGCCGAAGAACGCCGCGTCGCCCAGGCGTGCGGGGCCCAGTGCCCAGCCGCCCTGTCCCGCCGGCCGGATCGCCTCGGGCCTGAGGCAGAGGACCAGCGGTCCCTCCTGCGCAGGCGCGTCGAGGGCGAGCGGGCCGAAGGGGGTGTCGAGCCCGCCCTCGGCCCTCGTGGCGGGCAGGCGGTTGGTCTCGCCCATGAACTCGGCGGCGAAGAGGGTGGCGGGGCGGAGATAGACGCGCTCGGGCGGGCCCTGGTCGGCGATGCGCCCGGCCTCCATCACGACGAGACGGTCGGCGATGGCCATCGCCTCCTCCTGATCGTGGGTGACGTGGACGAAGGTGGTGCCGAGGCGGCGCTGCAGGGCCTTCAGCTCGTGCTGCATCGCGCGGCGGAGAGCGACGTCGAGCGCGCCGAGGGGCTCGTCGAGAAGCAGGACGTCCGGCTCGACGGCCAGCGCGCGGGCGAGGGCGACGCGCTGGCGCTGGCCGCCGGACAGCTGGTGCGGGCGGCGCGCCCCGGCGCCGTCGAGGCCGACGAGGGCGAGCATCTCGGCCGCCTTCGCCCGCCGTGCCGGGCGCCCCATGCCGGCCATGCGCAGCCCGAAGGCGACGTTGTCGACCAGCGTCATGTGGGGGAACAGCGCGTAGTCCTGGAAGACGGTGGTCGTCGGGCGCCGCGCGGGGGCGAGGTCGGTGACGTCCCGCCCGCCGATCAGGACGCGACCCTCGCTCGGCTCGACAAAGCCGCCGAGGATCGAGAGCAGCGTGGTCTTGCCGCAGCCGGAGGGGCCGAGGAGGACGACGTACTCGCCCGCCCCGATCTCGAGCGCGATGTCGGTCAGCGCCTGCGTCGCGCCGTAGCTGTGGCGGAGGCCCTCGAGCGTGATCGAAGCGGTCATCGCCGGCGCGCCGCCAGCACGGCCTCGACCGCGACGACCATCGCGATGGAGACGAGGAAGACGAGGCTGCCGACCGCGTTGATGCGGGGGCTGAGGCCCGAACGCAGCATCGACCAGATCTCGACCGGCAGCGTGACCTCGAAGCGGGTGAGGAGGAAGGCGATGATGAACTCGTCCCAGCTGAGCGTGACGCAGAGGAAGAAGGCGGCGGCGAGGGCGGGTGCCAGCATCGGCAGGGTGACGAGGCGGATCACGGCGAGCTCGGAGGCGCCGAGGTCGCGGGCGGCGCGCTCGGCCTGCGCCTGGGCGCGCGACATCGAGGCGTAGAGGATCGCGAAGGCGAGTGGCAGGTTGATGACGACATGGCCGATGCCGGCCAGCATGAGCGCGTTACCGATGCCGAGGCGGTTGAAGAGGATCAGGAGGCCGAGGCCCACGATCAGGGTGCTGACCGTCATGGGGGCGATGATCAGGCCCCGGATCAGCGCCGATCCCGGCAGCGCGTGGCGGGCCAGCGCCCAGGCGGCGAGAAAGCCCAGCGCACAGGCGACGGCCGATGAGACGGCGGCGACGGCGAGCGAGTTGACCAGCGCCGCGGTCAGGCGCCGGTCGCCCAGGATCTCGGCATACCAGGCGAGCGAGGGGCCGTCGAAAGGCGGCACGGGGACCGAGGAGCCCTGGAACGAGAACAGGACCAGCACCGCGACGGGCAGCAGGATGAAGCCGTAGGCGAGGGCCAGGTAGGCCCAGGCTATGGAACGGGAGAGGGCTCTCATGGCCGGTCGAACCGCATCCAGCGGGCCATTGCGAGATAGGCCAGCGTGACCGTGGCCATGAGCGCGATCGAGAGCGCGGCGGCCAGCGGGAAGTCGGCGCGGCGGCCGAGCTGGACCATGATGATCTGGGGGACCGTCAGCTCGTTGTTGCCGCCGAGGATCTGCGGCGTGATGTAGTCGCCGATGCAGAGGACGAAGGTCAGGAACGCGCCTGTCGCGATCCCCGGCATCGTGAGCGGCAGGATCACGTGGACGAAGGTCTGGAAGTCGGACGCGCCGAGGTCGCGGGCCGCGCGGGCGTAGTTCGCCGGCAGCTGGCGCAGGTTGGCATAGATCGTCAGCGTCAGCAGCATGGTGAAGAAGTGGACGAAGCCCGTCACCGTGGCGAAGCGGGTGGCGGCGAGCTTCACCGGCTCGGCGACGATCCCGGCCCAGAGGAGGGCGTCGTTCACCACTCCCTCGCGCGACAGCACCAGGAGCCATGCGTAGGAGCGCACGACATAGGACGTCCAGAAGGGCAGGAGCGCGAGCAGGAGGGCGAGGCGTTGCCAGCGCGGTGGCACGCGGTGGGCG
>JBCBPG010000743.1:0-2635 GCA_039820865.1 Pseudomonadota bacterium | reverse complement strand
GCGCGGGGCCAGGTGGTCGGCCAGGTCGGCGAAGTCGCGGCTGTTGCGCGTGAGCCCGGCGAGGCAGAGGACCGCCGCCTGCCCGCCGCCCGGCCCGCTGCCCGGCCCGCCGCCCACCCCGTTACCCGGTCCGTCACCCGCCGGACTGCCGCTGTCCTCATAGGCCAGGCGACGTCCGTCGGGGGCGCGGAAGGTCTGCATCACGAAGGGGCGGCTGCCTGTCGGGCGATGCCGGCGGCGGGGTCGATCAGGGCGATGGCGGCGCGGGCGATCATGCGCTCCTCGTCGGTCGGGATCACCAGCACCCGCGCACGGCTGAAGGGCGTGGAGACCACAGTGGCGCCCGCGGCGTTCTGGACCCGGTCGAGCTCGATGCCAAACCAGCCGAGGCCATCGCAGACCCGCGCGCGTACCTCGACCGAATGCTCGCCGATCCCGCCCGTGAAGACCAGCGCGTCGAGGCCCCCGAGCACGGCCGTCAGTGCGCCGAGCTCGCGGCGGATGCGGAAGACGAAGTAGTCGATGGCCTCGGCCGCCTCCGCCGTGTCGGCGGCCTCGAGCGTGCGCATGTCGTTGGAGAGCCCGGAGAGGCCGAGGAGACCCGAGCGGCGATAGAGGAGATCGGCGATGTCGTCGGCGGTCATCCCCTCCTGCTGGAGGAGATAGAGGATCACGCCGGGGTCGAGCTGGCCGCAGCGCGTGCCCATCGGCAGCCCGTCGAGCGCCGAGAAGCCCATGGTCGAGCCGACCGAGCGCCCGCCCAGCATCGCGCACATCGAGGCGCCGTTGCCGAGATGGGCGACCACGACGCGGCCGGCATGGATCGTGGGGGCGATCTCGGCCAGCCGGCGCTCGATGAAGGCGTAGCTGAGGCCGTGGAAGCCGTAGCGCCGCACGCCCCTGTCGTAGAACGCCCGCGGCAGCGCGAAGACGTCGTTCACCCAGGGGTGGTTGCGGTGGAAGGCCGTGTCGAAGCAGCCGATCTGCAGCGCATCCGAAAAGGCCGTGCGGGCGGCAGCGACGGCGGCGAGGTTGTGCGGCTGGTGCAGCGGCGCGAAGGGCGAGAAGCGGTCGAGCTCGGCCAGGACGGCGTCGTCCAGCACGACGGGCTCGGTACAGGTCGTCCCGCCATGGACGATGCGGTGGCCGACGGCGGCGATGGCGGCGCCGGGCAGGCGGGTCTCGACGGTGGCGAGGATGGCGGCGCAGGCGCCGGCATGGTCGGTCGCCGCGCCCGCGGGCAGCGCGCGTTCGACCCTGGGCTCGGCCCCGGTGGCGTCGACGGTGATGCGGGGCTCGGTGCCGATGCGCTCGACCTGGCCCGAGAGGCGGCGGGCGCCCTCGCCGCCATCGGGGGCGAAGACGGCGAACTTGATCGATGACGAGCCGGCGTTCAGCGTCAGGACATGCCCGGTCATTGGGCCGCCTGTGCGGGGGCGCTCTCGGCCGCCAGCCGCTCGCAATGGAGCGCCGCGACGGCGCAGGAGGCGAGGCGCGCCATGTCGCCATCGGCGCGCGAGGTCAGGATGATCGGCACGCTGGCGCCCATCACGACGCCCGCGCCCTCGGCCTTGGCGATGTAGGAGAGTTGCTTGGCCAGCATGTTGCCGGCGTCGAGGTTGGGGGCGACCAGCACCTCGGCGCGGCCGGCGACCTGCGAGGTGATGCCCTTGGTGCGCGCGGCGGCGAGGTCGATGGCGTTGTCCATCGCCAGCGGGCCGTCGACCAGGCCGCCGGTGATCTGGCCCCGGTCGGCCATCTTGGACAAGAGCGCCGCGTCGATCGAGGAGGGGATCTGCGGGTTCACCGTCTCGACGGCCGAGAGGACGCCGACCTTGGGCTGCTCGATCCCGATCGAGCGGGCGATGTCGATGGCGTTCTGGACGATGTCGACCTTGGTCTCGAGGTCGGGGGCGATGTTGATCGCGGCATCGGTGACGATCAGCGGATGGGCGAGACCGGGGACGTCCATGACGAAGACATGCGTCAGCCGGCGCCCGGCGCGCAGCCCCCGCTCGCGGCGCAGGCACGCGCGGAGCAGTTCGTCGGTGTGGAGGTGGCCCTTCATCACTGCCCGCGCGCGCCCGTCGGCGACGAGGTCGACCGCGGCACTGGCGGCGCGGCCGTGGCCCTCGACATCGACGATCTCGACGCCGTCGAGCGTGCGGCCGAGCGCGCGGGCGGCGGCCTCGATCCTGGCCCGCGCGCCGACGAGGATGGGGGCGATGATCGTGTGTTCGGCCGCCAGCAGCGCGCCGCCGAGCGAGTTGGGCTCCTCCGGCGCGACGACGGCGGTGGGGATGGGGGGCAGCGGCTCGGCCCGGGCGATCATCGCCTCGAAATGGCGGTGGCGCTGGACGACGAGGCCTGGGATGTCGAGATCCTCGAAGGTCAGTTTCGTGGCCGGCGCGATCACCACCGCCTCGCCCGACAGGATCGCGGCACCGTCGCCCTTGCGCGTGACCTCGGTCGCCAGCACGACCTCGCGATCGGCGCGCTTCTCGGTCACGCGCACGCGGGCGACCAGCTCGTCGCCGGCATGGGCGCGTTCGTGGAAGGTAAAGGCCTGCGCGCGGTAGAGCGTGCCCGCGCCCGGCAGGATGTTGCCCAGCACCGCCGAGATCAGCGAGCCGAT
>JBCBPG010000742.1:0-2639 GCA_039820865.1 Pseudomonadota bacterium | reverse complement strand
GCGCGAGGAGCTGGAGGACCTCTCCTTTTCCGAGCTGAACCCCGATGCCCGCGCCTCGCTGATCCGCCGCTCGGGCCAGCTGCGCGAGCGGACCGGCGGACGGGTGCCCGAGATCGTGGACGCGATCCGCGTGCTGATGGACGAGGAGGACATCCGCGCCGAGGTGCTGGGCCGGCAGAAGAAGCCGTTCTCGATCTGGCGCAAGATGGAGGAGAAGAAGATCGCCTTCTCCCAGCTCTCGGACATCTACGCCTTCCGCGTGCTCTGCGACGACGAGCGGGACTGCTACCGCGCGCTCGGCGCGCTGCACCGCCACTGGCGCGCGGTGCCGGGGCGGTTCAAGGACTATGTCTCAAGCCCCAAGGCCAACGGCTACCGCTCGCTGCACACCACCGTCTCGGGGCCCGAGGCGCTGCGGGTCGAGGTGCAGATCCGCACGCACGAGATGCACATGGTGGCCGAGAGCGGGGTGGCCGCGCACTGGTCCTATCGCGACGGCCACCGCGTCGAGACCCGCTTTGCCGTCGAGCCGCAGGCCTGGCTGCAGAACCTGGTCGCGCGCATCGAGAAGGGCGACGAGCCGGCCGAGTTTCTCGAGCATGTCCGCCTCGAGATGTACACCGACCAGGTGTTCTGCTTCACGCCCAAGGGCGACGTGATCGGCCTGCCGCGCGGGGCCACGCCGCTCGACTTCGCTTACGCGATCCACACCAATGTCGGCGACCGTTGCGCAGGGGCCAACGTGGACGGCACGCGGTTGCCGCTGTTCACGCGGCTGAGGAACGGGCAGGAGGTCGAGATCATCACCGCCGACGGCCAGCAACCCTCGCCCCACTGGGAGGACCTGGTGACCACGGGGCGCGCAAAGCACGCGATCCGGCGGTCGCTGCGCGAACAGCGGCGCGAGGCGGAGGTGCTCCTGGGGCGCGAGATCGCCGGCGCCAGCTTTGCGAGGCTGGGGCGCGAGGCGACGGACAAGACCTACGGGGCGGTGGCGGCCAAGCTGGGCCAGCCTTCCACCGAGGCGCTGCTGCGGGCGCTGGCGCACGGGCGGCTCACCGGCCGCCAGGTGGTCGAGGCGGTCTATCCCACCCCGCCCGAGGCGTTCGAGCCCGAGCCCGACCTGCCGCCAAGCCCGGGGGAGCGCGTGCTCGGCGTGCCCCAGGGCTTCGCCACCAGCTTCTGCCAGCGCTGCTGGCCGCTGCCGGGCGAGCGGATCATCGGGCTGCGCCGCCGGGGCGATATCGGCGTGCACGCCGCGTCCTGCAGCGTGCTGGCGGCCTATGAGGACGAGCTGGCGCGCTGGCACGACCTGCGCTGGGCGCCCGATGCCGCGCAGCGCCCCGCCAGCCTGGCGCGCATCGCCGTCTGGATGGCGAACGAGCCGGGCGTGCTGGGCCGCGTCTGCACCCTGATCGGCGAGCAGCGGGCCAACATCGACAACTTCGCCGTCGTCGACCGCCAGCCCGAGGTCTATCGCATCACGCTGGATCTCGAGGTGCGCGATCTCCGCCACCTCTCCGACCTGCTGACGGCGCTGGAAGCGCAGGTCTTCGTCCGTCGCGCGGAACGCAAGCGCGACCTGCCGGAGACCACCGCGAACCCCCAGCCCCGGCTGCCCCTGGCGCCAACGGACGGCAGCGCGGTGCCGGCGTCCCTCGAGACCCGGGCACCGGCCGATCCCGCCGGGGCCGCCGTCTCCGCGCCGGCGGGGCGGGGCACGAAATCCGGGGCTGCGGCATCCCCGGCCCGCGACTAGCCGCCGCCGCAATCCTATGTGAAGGAACATCGTCGCTGGGGTGCGCCCGGACATCGGTCCGGCGCCAGGATGGGCGGGGCGGGGGCACCGCTGGGAACGGACGGACGGAATGATCTTCAAGCGCCGCGATAAACTGCCGCTTCACCTGCGGCTGCGCGAGATGCTGGTGCCGCGCAAGGGCGTCCATCGCGGCGTCAGCTACCTCTCCAAGCGCATCAAGCGCCTGCCCGACAGCCCGCACCGCATCGCCCTGGGCTTCGCCTGCGGGGCGCTGGCCTCGTTCACGCCGCTCTTCGGGTTTCACTTCTTCGTGGCGTTCTTCTTCGCCTGGCTGGTGCGGGGCAACTTTCTCGCCGCCGCCTTCGGTACCGCCGTCGGCAACCCGCTCAGCTTCCCGCTGATCGCCTATGCCTCGCTGGCGACCGGCTGGTACATCACCGGGATCGAGGTCGACAAGCCGGAGCGGCTGAGCTTCGGCTGGCTGACCGACAACATGGACCTGATCTTCCTCCCCTACGCCGTCGGTGGCATCCTGCCCGGTCTCCTCTGCGCGATCCTGTGCTATGCCGTGCTGGGCCCGCTGGTCGCGGCCTACCAGGAGCGGCGGCGCAAGCGCCTGGCCGAGCGGGCGCAGCGGCTGCAGGCCGATCTGGCGCGCGAGCAGGAGGCCTATGCGGTGCATGACGGACGGGAGGGCGACGGTGCCTGAGACGACAATGCTGGAGCGCCCGCTGGGCCGGCTCCGCCTCGGCGTGAACATCGACCACGTGGCCACGATCCGCAACGCCCGCGGCGGTGCCCATCCCGATCCCCTGCGCGCGGCCGCGCTGGCCGAGGCCGCGGGCGCCGATGGCATCACGGCGCATCTGCGCGAAGACCG
>JBCBPG010000741.1:0-2648 GCA_039820865.1 Pseudomonadota bacterium | reverse complement strand
GGTGCCGCCGCCGCAACCGAGACCGGACGCGCCGCCGCCGCCGCCCTGCTGGCGCGCCACGACATCCGCACCGACCGACCCATTGTCCTGGTGGTGGCCGATGGCGGGCGGCGTGCGCTCGGCCGCGCCGCGCTGGCGGCCTGGGTCCTGCGCCTCTCGGGCGCCGCATCGGTCGAGATCCTCTGGGGCGGGCATGCCGCGTGGAGCGCCGCCGCGCGCCCCGAATGGGCCTCGCCCGCCATCCCCCGCGCGAGCCCCGATCCCGCGCTGGCGCCGGCCCTGAACGTGGGCGCGGCCGCCTGGCGCGCCGTCGTCGGGGGCGAGGCGGAAGGGCGCGTGATTGCCCTCGACAAGGGCGCCGTCCCCGCCGGACCCGGGCGGGTGGTCGCCGCGCTTCCCCGGCTCGACGCCGCGTCGCCCGACGCCCTCGCCCTCGCCTCGATCGCCTGGATCAAGGCCTTGCCCGTGGCCTGGGAGCGCGAGCCTGTCGGCATGACCGCGATCCGCCCCGGCGACGCTGCGCTCGCCTGGTTCCTCGCCTCCGAGCTGGTCGGCATTCCGGGCGTCTGGGTCGTCCCGCCGCTCGACGTCCCGGCGCAGGCCACGGCTGCAGGGGCCCCCCGCGGCTGACACGGGTGCTTTTGCCAGGCGACCGGTCGCCCCTTCCGCGACCCCGCCCGCCGTGCCGCCCGAGAGTTTGCCCGAGATCTTGCCCGAGATTTCGCCGGAAGTTTCGACCCGGGCTGTCAGCCCGCGACGAAGATGTGGAGCGCGACGGGACCATGGGCGCCGAGCTGGAGCGTCTGGCCGATATCGGCCGAGCGGGAGGGACCGGTGACGAGGTTGACGGTCCGCGGGTCCTGGCCCGTCGCCCGCCAGCGCGCCCACATCTCCTCGAAACCCGCGCAGATGTCGCCCGCCTCGACCAGCACCGCGTGGGTCTCGCCGAGGAAGGTGAGCGTCACGGGGTTGTCGGGCCCGCTGGCCAGCAACAGCGTCCCCGTTTCGGCGCTGGCCAGTCGCGCGCGCGAGACGGTGACAGGCTCGACCAGCCGGCCGGTGCCGTGGCTGAGCTCGAGCCCGGCGTCATCGGCCCCGAACGCCCCCGCCAGCACGGGATCGCTGCCCATCCGGGCGACGGCGGGCAGGTTGCGCGCGCGCAGGATGTCGGCCAGCGCGCGGGGCAGCTCGGCAGGCGAGGCGATGCGGCTGACGGTGGCGTCCGCGGCCTCGGCCCGGGCGATGAATGCGTCCACACGCGTCGGGCCGTCCTGCCGCGCCCGGGCCGGGATGGGCGCCTGCGGGGCAGGGGAGGCGAGACGCTCGGCCGCGGCCGCGGGATCGCCCTCGCCCGTCGCGCGGCGGATGCGTGCCAGCACCCGGTCCCGCGCGCTCACGACCGGCTCTCCAGCCCGGCGCGCGTGCGCGGGCCGGTCCACTGCGCCTGGAAGGTCCCGCCCTCGGGCGTCGGGAAGTCGCGGTGGTCCGTCCAGCCAGCGCCCAGCGGGATCCGCCGCATCCGCCCCTTGCCCAGCGACCAGAGCCTGAGCCCCAGCGCCGTGAACCAGGTGGCGACGGCGTAGACATGCGGCCGCGCCGCCAGCCAGCGCCACAGCCCGAGGCCCCAGCGCGCGGCGCCGGGTGTCAGGCCCTTCTCGAACTCCCGCTCGCGCCAGTGGCGCATCATCTTGGGCAGCGGGATGCGCATCGGGCAGACCGCCTCGCAGCGCCCGCAGAAGGTCGAGGCATTGGGCAGCTGCCCGCCCTCCTCGACCCCGATCAGCGAGGGCGTCAGCACCGCGCCCATCGGCCCCGGATAGACCCAGCCATAGGCATGACCGCCCACCGACTGGTAGACCGGGCAGTGGTTCATGCAGGCACCGCAGCGGATGCAGCGCAGCATCTCCTGGAACTCGGTCCCCAGCATGCCCGTGCGCCCGTTGTCGAGCAGGACGACATGGTACTCCTCGGGCCCGTCCTCGTCCTCGGCGCGCCGCGGCCCGCGGGAGAAGGTGGTGTAGACCGTCGCCTCCTGCCCGGTGGCCGAGCGGGCGAGGACGCGCAGGATCGTCGAGGCGTCCTCCAGCGTCGGCACGATCTTTTCCAGCGATGCCATGACGATATGGACGCGCGGCAGCGACTGGGAGAGGTCGCCGTTGCCCTCGTTGGTGACGATCACCGACTGCCCGGTCTCGGCGATCAGCATGTTGGCGCCGGTGATGCCCACCTCGGCCGCGAAGTATTTTTCGCGCAGCGCCTGGCGCGCCTCGGCGAGCAGGTCGGGCAGTTCCGACAGGTTGCGGTCCTCGGGCAGATGCGTGTGCTCGGCACGGAAGGCGGCCTCGACCTCGGGGACCGTGACGTGGATGGCGGGGGCGATGATGTGGCTGGGGATCTCGCCGCGGAGCTGGATGATGTACTCGCCCAGATCCGTCTCCTGCGCCTTGATCCCGTGGGCGGCGAGATGGTCGTTGATCCCGCACTCCTCCGAGATCATCGACTTGCCCTTGTTGACCGTCCTGGCCCCGGCCTTCTGGCAGATCTCGAGCACGATGCGCTGCGCATCCTCGGCCGTCTCGGCCCAGTGGACCTGGCCGCCGCTCTCCTCGACCCTGGCCTCGTAGGCCTCGAGATAGGTCGCCAGGTTC
>JBCBPG010000740.1:0-2651 GCA_039820865.1 Pseudomonadota bacterium | reverse complement strand
AGCGTGACGCTCTCGACCACGTCGGCCGTGTAGGTGCCGTAGCAGCCGGCATTCATGCGCACCGCGCCCCCGATCGCGCCCGGGATGGTGCGCAGGTATTCGAGCCCCGCCACGCCGGCCTCCGCCGCGGCGCGCGCGGCTGCGGCATCCGGCACGGCAGCGCCGAGGCGCAGGCGCGCGCCCCCGAGCACCTCGATGCCGGCAAAGGCGCGGCCGAGGCGGATCGCCACCCCCGGCAGCCCGCCATCGCGGATGATGAGGTTCGAGCAGAGGCCGAGCGGCGTCACCGGGACGTCGGCCGGCAGCGCGGCGAGGAAGGCGGCGAGGTCCTCGCGGTCGGCCGGCTGGAACATGACTTCGGCCGGCCCGCCGACGCGCAGCCAGGCGATCTCGGCCAGCGCGCGTGCGGCCGTCAGCCGCCCCCGCACGGCCGGCAGCCGATCGATGAGCGCGCTCATGCCACCAGGCTCCAGGCCAGCGTCAGCGCCGAGAGGACGGCGCCCGCCACCGGCACCGCCAGCGGCACGGTGAAGCGCGCCGGCCCCGCGCCCGCCCGGCGGATCGCGATCAGCGCCAGATTGACCGCGACGAAGACCGCGAGCAGCACGCTCGCCACCGCCTCGGCCAGCGCGACCAGCGGCAGCGTCAGCGCGAGCAGGATCACCACCACAGTCGCTGCCCCCGTCGCCAGCACCGGCGTGCCCAGCCGCGGATGCGCCGCGTGGAACACCGCCAGCGCCCGCGTCCGCCGGCCGAGGCCGTAGAGCACGCGCGCCGCCATCACGATCTGCGCCAGCACGCCGTTCATCGCCGCGACCACGGCGATCAGGGCGAGAAAGCCCGCGCCCTGCCCCGTCGCCCGCTCGAAGACCAGCGCCAGCGGCCGCGGGCTGGCGGCCAGGTCCGCCGGGGGCACCACCCGCAGCGCCGCCAGCGTGACCAGCGCATAGAGCGCGGTCGTGATCGCCAGCGCGCCCAGGATCGCGCGCGGCAGGGCGCGCGCGGGATCGCGCGTCTCCTCGGCCATGTTCACCATGTCCTCGAAGCCCACGAAGGCAAAGAAGGCCAGCAGCACGGCGCCGCCCATCGCCCCGATGGTCACCTCGGGCACGTCGGCCGCCACCACCGTGGCTGCCTCGCCCAGCATCCCGGCACCACCGACGATCAGCAGGCCGCAGACCTCGATGACGGTGGCGATCGCGGCCAGTGTCAGGCTCTCGAGCACGCCGATCACCGCCGCGGCCCCCAGCGCGAGGCCAAGGGCCACGACCAGCACGCCCGACGGCAGATCGACCAGCGCGCGGAGATAGCCGGTGCCGCCCTGCAGCACCACCGCGGCCGAGACCACGCCGACCGCCGCGACCGCCAGCCCCGCGCCCACCGCCAGTGCCCGCCCCCAGGCCGCGCGCCCGTAGGCCGCGTCGAGATAGGCCGCCTCGCCCGCGCTTTCGGGGAACCGGCCGGCAAGCTCGGCGTAGGACAGGACGGTGGGCAGCACGACCAGCGCCGCGACCACGAAGACCAGCGGCGCCAGCGCCCCTGCCGCGCCCGCGACCGCGCCGACCAGCACGTAGATGCCGGCGCCCACCATGATGCCGACGCCGTAGAGCGTGAGCAGCCCGGTGCCGAGCCGTCGCTTCAACCCGCCCGATGCGCTCACCATGCCGCCTCCCCGGCCGGCTGCCGGCTCAGGTCCCCGTCGCCGCAGGGGCGTCGAGCGCGGCCAGGGCATCGGGCAGCGCGTTGGCCCAGGCCGAGATCGTGCCCGCGCCGAGGCAGATGACGATGTCGCCCGGCCGCGCCTGCTCGGCCACGAAGGGCGCGAGGCCCTCGGGGCCGCGGATCGCATGCGCCTCGCGGTGGCCATGGGCGCGCAGGCCGCCGACCAGCGCGTCGCGGCTGACGCCCTCGATCGGGGCCTCGCCCGCGGCATAGACCTCGGTGATCGCGACCACGTCGGCATCGTTGAAGCAGGCGCAGAAGTCGCGGAACAGGTCCGCGAGGCGCGAGTAGCGGTGCGGCTGGTGGATCGCGATGACCCTTCCTTGGGTCGAGGCGCGCGCGGCCTTCAGCACCGCCGCGATCTCGACCGGGTGGTGGCCGTAGTCGTCGATGATCTCGACGCCCTGCCAGGCACCCACGCGCGTGAACCGCCGGCGCACGCCCTTGAAGCCGCCCAGCCCCTCGACGATGGCATCCGTCTCGATCCGCAGCTCGCGCGCCACGGCGATGGCGGCCAGCGCGTTCAGCGCGTTGTGCTCACCCGGCATGGCCAGGCGCACGGTCGGGCGGTCCTCCGCGCCCCGGATCGCCAGCTCGAAGCAGACACCGCCGTCCTCGTGGCGCACGTCCTCGGCCCGCACATCCGCCTGGCGCGAGGTACCGTAGGTCACGACGCGGCGGTCATCGACCCGGCCGATCAGCCCCTGCACCTCCGGGTGGTCGATGCAGGCGACCAGGCAACCGTAGAACGGGATGTTGTGCACGAAGGCGTCGAAGGCGTCGCGGAGCCGCTCGACCGAGCCGTAGTGGTCCATGTGCTCGGGGTCGATGTTCGTCACGATGGCGATGGTGGCGGGCAGCTTGACGAAGGTGCCGTCGCTCTCGTCGGCCTCGACGACCATCCAGCGCCCCTCGCCCGGGCGGGCGTT
>JBCBPG010000739.1:0-2651 GCA_039820865.1 Pseudomonadota bacterium | reverse complement strand
GGCCAGCATGTCGCGCAGCACCTGCACCTCGCGCGCACGGTCGTACTGCGTGATGCCCAGCACGGGCTGCAGGCCGGCCCTGGTCAGCACCGTCTCGATGCCGTCCAGCACCTCCGGGAACACGCCGTTGCCGATCGAGGGCACGACGACGGCGACCAGGTTGCTCGACCGCGTCTTGAGCGCGCCGGCCAGCCGGTTGGGCGTGTAGCCGAGCTGGTCGGCCGCGGCCATGACGCGCTCGCGCAGCGCCGGCGAGACCGAGGGCGCACCGCGCATCACGCGCGAGACGGAGATGTCGCTTACGCCAGACAGACGGGCCACGTCACGGAGCGTGCTCCGCCGCATCTTCCCGGGCTGCCCGGGGTCCCGACTGGCCCTGGTCGTTGTCATCCTGTGATCATGTAGAGCGTTCAGGCTGGCGATGACAACGTTGACATCCGGAATGACAACGCTACCACATTGGCTGAAACCAAGAGAAAGGCGCCCCGCGCGAGGGCGCCACGGGAGGATCAGATGACCGATTTCCGCAGCCGTCTTTCCGTCGGCCTGGTGGCCGCCGTGCTCTCGACCGGCATCGCGTCGGCCGAGGGCTTCCCCGAGCGGCCCATCAACCTGATCGCCCCGTTCAACGCGGGCGGCGGCACCGACCTGCTGCTCCGCGGCCTTGCCCCCCATTTCGCCGAGGCGATCGGCGGCGACGTCTTCGTCTCCAACATGGCGGGCGGCTCGGGCACGGTCGCCGCCTCGGCGCTGCAGGGCCAGCGGGCGGACGGCTACCAGCTCGGCTATTTCTCGATCACCGTCTCGACGATCCAGCCGCAGATCCGCGACGTGCCCTACGGTGTCGACAGCTGGACGCCGATCTGCTCGATCGCGGCCTCGCCGACGCTGCTCTTCACCGCGGCCGACCAGCCCTTCCAGACCGCGGCCGACGTCGTCGCGGCGGTCGAGGCCGATCCGGGCGCGCTGGTCTACGGCTCCTCCGGCGCGGGGGCCATGACGCATCTGACGGCGGTGGCGGGCTTCGCGGGTCTCGGCGTCATCGACGACATGGTGCACCTGCCGTTCCAGGGCTCGGGCCCCGCCGTCCAGGCGCTGACCGCCGGCACGATCCAGTTCTTCGGCGATACCGAGCTCCTGATGAAGCGCGGCGACTTCCGCCCGCTGATGGTCTTCAACGACGCGCGGCTGGCGAACTACCCCGACGTGCCGACCGCGGCCGAGGCCGGGATCGAGGCGCCGCTGAACGAGCTCTACCTCTGGGGCGGGCTGTTCGCGCCTGCCGGCGTCGACGCGGCAGTCGTCGCCACGCTGGAGAGCGCCTGCGAGGCGGCCGTGGCCTCGGACGGCTTCCAGGAGTTCGCGGCCAATTCGGGCACCGTGATCAACTACCGCGGTGCGGCCGAGTTCGACGCCTTCTTCCGCGCGCAGTACGAGGCCAACACCGTGCTGATCGAGGCGGCCGGCCTCAACTGAGCCGCAGGCCCGGGCCCGGCAGCAGCGCTGGGCCCGACCGGATCGGACGGAACGCCATGACGGCCATTCTCTCGGAGCGCATCCTCACGCTCGTCGCGGTCCTGCTCGCGGCGGCTGCGCTTCTCAGCACCACCTTCACGGCCGAGTACCGGATGCTGGGGGCGGCTCAGTCGCCGGTCTTCTTCCCGCGCATCGTGCTGGGGGTGATCATCGCGCTCTCGCTGATCGCCATCGCGCAGGATGCCCGCGCCGGCACGCGTGCGGGCCCGGTCGAGAACGCGGTCGCGCTGATCGTCTTCGTCGTCGCCGCCCTCGTCTTCGCCAACGCGATCACGCGCCTCGGCTTCATGCTGAGCGCGGCGCCCTTCTCGGCACTGTCGCTCTGGATCTTCGGGATCCGCCAGCCGCTGGCGATCCTCGCCTATGCCGTGGCGGTGCCGGGGGCGCTCGTGCTCCTCTTCAACCACGTCCTCGCGCTGCCGCTGCCGACCTCGCCCTTTACCCACCTGTTCTGACGGAGCGCCGAGATGCTCGCCGCGATCCCCGACGCGCTGGCGCTGCTCCTGACGGCGGAGGCGCTGCTGACGCTCCTCCTCGGCACGGTTCTCGGCATCGTGCTGGGCGCGATGCCGGGCATCGGCTCGACGGTCGCGGTGGCGATGGTGCTGCCCTTCACGCTCTCGATGGGGCAGGCGCCGGCGATCCTGCTGCTGCTGGCGGTCTATGCCGGCTCGGTCTACGGCGGCTCGATCTCGGCGATCCTGATCAACACGCCGGGCACGCCGCAGTCGGCCGCCACCTGCTTCGACGGCTATCCGATGGCGCAGCGGGGCCAGGCGGGCGAGGCGCTCGGCTGGGCGACGGTGGCCTCGGTCGTGGGCGGGTTGGTCTCGGCGGTCGTGCTGCTGCTGGCGGCCCCGCAGCTCGCGGCGCTCGCGCTCAACTTCGGGCCGATCGAGACCTTCGCGCTCGTCCTCCTCGGCATGACCTGCATCGTCTCGGTCTCCTCGGGCTCGCTGGTCAAGGGGCTGCTCGCGGGCGCGATCGGCATCCTCCTCGCCTCGGTCGGCGGCGACCCGATCACCGGCCAGCCACGCTTCACCTTCGGGAACTGGCAGCTGATCTCTGGCTTCAACCTGCTGGCCGTCGTGATCGGGATCTTCGCGCTTTCCGAG
>JBCBPG010000738.1:0-2659 GCA_039820865.1 Pseudomonadota bacterium | reverse complement strand
GCGCGCTCGACTTCCTGCGCGAGCGCATGCGGCTCGACGGGCCGTTCGAGGCGCTGCACCTCTCCTGCCACGGCGACATCCGGGCGCCGGAGGACGGTGGCGAGCCCGTGCCGGTGCTGATGCTCGAGAAGCCGGCGGGCGGCGGTGACGAGGTGGCGCCGGGTCGGCTGATCGAGCGGCTCAGCGACGCGGTGCCACCGCTGGTCTTCGTCTCGGCCTGTCGCACGGCCGAGCGCGGCGCCGGGCGGAAGGGCTTCGTGGCGCCGCCGGACGGCCAGCGCGCGCGCGGCATGTCGGAGGACGCGGCGGTGTTCGAAGCGCCTGGCCTGTCGCGCGAGGGCCCGGCGGCGATGCCGGGCGAGAGCGCCCCCGACCTGGCCGAGCCCTATGTGCGCCAGCTCGCCAAGCAGGCGGCGAACGTGATCGGCTGGGACGGCTCGGTGTACGACACCGACGCCACGCGCTTTGCCGAGACGCTCTACGACGAGCTCGCGCGGGGCGCGACGGTGCCGCGGGCGACGGCGCGGGCGCGGCGGGCGCTGTTCCGTTTGCGCGACGAGGATCCGCGGCTCGGCCGGCACTGGCATCTCGCCCGGGTCTATCTCGGGCCCGGCGGCGGCGGCGCGCTCTGCGACCCGGACGATGCCGAGGCCGAGACGCGCCCGGCAAAACCCCCGGCCGAGGACGCCTTCCTCGACCCGCAGACCCGGCGCGTGCCGGTGGCGCCGCGGGCGGCGTTCGTGGGCCGCCGGCGGCAGATCCAGCGCGCGCTCCGGGTGCTCGCGAGGACGAAGCCGGCCGAGCCCCGGGGCGTGCTGGTGCACGGGATGGGCAATCTCGGCAAGTCGAGCCTGGCCGCGCGGATCGCCGCGCGGATGCCGCGCCACCGGACGGCGGTGGTGTATGGCCGGATGACGCCCGACGCGGTGCTCGCGGCGCTGGCCGGGGCGGCGGAGGAGATCGCCGCGGGGATGGAGGACTTTGGCGAGGGTCAAAAGCTGCGAGGCAACCTCGCGGCCATGCAGAAGGCGGTCGCGGACGATGCCGGCGCGCTCCGCCATGCGCTGCAGACGCTGCTGGCCGGGCCCTTCGCCAGGCACCCGGTGCTCCTGGTGCTGGACGACCTGGAGCAGTCGCTGCTGCAGCCCTCGGCCGAGGTGGCGCAGGTCGAGCCCGTTCAGGCGTATCGCGAGACGCTGGCGGCGGTGCTGGGGGTGTTCGCGAAGGCCGCGACGCCGTCGCGCCTGCTGATCACCTCGCGCTACGACTTCGTCCTGGAGGACGCCGGCGGGCATGACCTGACCGCGGGGCTCGAGCGGCTGGCGCTGGCGCCGATGCGCGAGCGGGAGCGCCTGAAGCAACTGCGCGCCCGGGCGCGGGCCGAGGGGCAGCCGCTCAGCAAGGCCGATGGCGAGATGGCCGAGCGCCTGGGCGCGGCGGTCGCGGCGGCGGCGGGCAATCCCGGGCTGCAGGACGTGCTGACGCGGCCGGTGCTGGCGGGCGACGCGGCCGCCGCGGCGGCGATCGAGGCGGTCCGCCACTTCCGTGCGACCGGCCAGCGCCCGCCCGCGGACCAGGACCCGGGCGACTTCTTCCAGCGCATGGCCTTCGACCGCTACGAGGCCGCGCTGGCGCCGGGCGAGCGGACGGCGCTCTCGGCGGCGCTGCTGTTCGCCGAGGAGGTCCCGGTGCCGCGCGCGGCGCTCGAGGCGGTGGCCACGGGGCTGGGGCTCGCCGATCCGGCGCGGGCGATCGACCGGCTGCTGGCGCTGGGGCTCCTCGACGACTGGGGCGCGATGGCCGGCTGGCCGTCGATGGCGCCGGTGCCCCATGCCGCCGCCAACCCGCTCGCGCGCCCGCTGGCCGCCCCGCCGCCCGAAGACCGCGCCCCCGCCCTCGCCGCCGCCGCCCTGCCCGCCCTCGCCACCGCCTGGCAGGGCCACGAGGGCGACTTCCCCCGCGACCAGCGCGCGATCGAGGCGACGCGCCTGGCCCTCGCCGCCCGCCCGACCGACCCGGCCCTGCTCGACGCGGCGGCCCTGGCCGCGGTGATCGCGCTCTACGACTACGCCCATGACGCGCCCGGGGCCCTCGCGCTCGGCGTCCCCGCCCTCGCCGCGCTGGAGGCCGCCGGCCACACCCCCGGCGCGGTGCTGATCGGCAAGCTCGTCAACGCCGCCGAGCGCACCGGCGACACCGCGCTGCAGGAGCACCTGATCGCCCTGGCCCTCGGCCGCGACGACCTCGACCCCGACCAGCGCGGCCAGTTCCTCGGGCTCGAGGCCGATCGCCTGATCCTTCGCGGCGAGATCGCCGCCGCCCGGTCCCGCCTGGACGCCGCCCTCGAGATCTTCGAAGAGACCGGCAACCGTCTGCAACGCGCCATCACTCACAGCAAGACCGCCGACATCCTCCAGGACCAGGGCGACCTCGACGGGGCCCGACGCATCCGCGAGGAGGAGCTGCTCCCCGCCTTCGAGGCGCTCGGCGACAAGCGCTCCATCGCCGTCACCCGCGGCATGATCGCCGACATCCTTCAGGCCCAGGGCAACCTCGACGACGCCCGACGCATCCGCGAGGAGGAGGAGCTCCCGGTCTACGAGGCGCTCGGCGACAAGCGCTCCATCGCCGTCACCCGCGGCATGATCGCCGACATCCT
>JBCBPG010000737.1:0-2665 GCA_039820865.1 Pseudomonadota bacterium | reverse complement strand
TCCCGCCAGGGGAAGCTGTCCCATTCCTCGCGCCAGTTGGCGTCGGTCAGCCGGGGCGTGTGATGGACGAGGTGGTAGGAGAACTCGCGCCAGACGAGCTCCTTGAGAAAGGTCTCGGCGCCCTCGGCCGCCTTGCCCGAAAGCTCATCGAGGCGGGCACGGGCGCGGGTCCAGGCGCGACGGGGCGACAGCTCGCCGGTGGCGAGGTTCTCCGACAGGTTCGAGGTGCCCGTCAGGTCCGGGCGGTCGCGGTCGGCGGCGTAGCGGGCGATGGCATCGCCGAGGAAGGCGTCGAGGCGGGCGAGCGCGGCGTCCTCGCCGATATTGGCGTGGCGCGCCACGATCGCGCCGCCGCGATGCATCGCCCGGCCCAGCCCCCAGTCGGCGAGGCGGTCGGAGGCGGGCCAGCCGTCGGGCGGGGCCAGGTCGGCCGGTACCGGGAGCGGATCGCCCGGATCGCGCCGGCAGACGGCGCGCCAGTAGGGGGTGTAGACGCGGTAGAAGCCGCCCTGCCCCGTCTCGACGGTCCAGGGCTCGAACAGCAGCGAGCCGTTGACCGAGATCACCTCGATCCCGCGCTCCCGGAGCGTTGTCTTGACGGCCGTGTCGCGGGCGATCGCGCGGCCGTCGTACTGGCGCGACCAGACCACGCTGCCTGCGCCGGTTTCCCGGGCGAGGGCGAGGAGCGTGGCGGCGGCGGGGCCGCGGCGCAGGACCAGGCGGCTGGCGCGCGCGCCGAGCCGCCGGCCGAGGTCGTCGAGCGAGCGTTCGAGGCGCCAGCGGGGGGCGGCGCCATAGGTGGCCTCGACCACCTCGTCGAGCACGAAGACCGGGATCACGGGTCCCCCCCGCGCCAGCGCCGCCGCCAGCGCCGGGTTGTCGTCGAGGCGGAGGTCGCGGCGAAGCCAGAGCAGCGTCGCCCCCTGCCCGCCCGCCGCCTGGCCACCGGTTGCGGTCGTGTCGTCCATGGTCGTCTCGCGCCCCTGATCCACAGCGCGGAACTGGACCGGGCCCAGAGAACATCAACGCTCGATATGTCGCGCCCGGCCGCTATACTCCCGAGCGGGGGCGGTTGCGACCGGCGAGGAGTGCATGAACGTCATACCGTTCGAGCGTGGACGGCGCGGCCAGTCGCCGTGCAAGACCACGACGCAGAGCCCCGGGGCACGACCCGGCGGCGACGCGCTGCCGCGATCGGCCGCCGCCGCGCTGGCCGCCGCCGAGGCGCGGATCGCGATGATGGAGCGCACGCTGCTGGCGACGATGCGCGAGAACGCCCGCAACCGGCTGCGCGCCGAGCGGGCCGAGGCCGCGCTGATCGCCGCCGGCATCGATCCCGCACCGCTGACGCCCGAAGACCGGACCGGCTGATCCCGCCCTCCCAGTCCGCCCTCCCAGCCCGCATCGCCAGCGGGCAGACGCCAGCCGGCATCCCTGCCCGCACCCTCCAGACCGCATCCCTGTCCGCAGCCCGGGCGACCGACACCGCACTGGACCCCGCCGCCGTTACGCGCCACGACTGCTGGCAGGCGGCGGGAACGGGGGCGCGCGGGGATGAGCGGCGAGGCGGTGGCGACGGAGACGGCCGGCAGCGCGGCGTCGCGCGGCGAGGCCTATCTGGGCGCCGGCATCTCGGCGGGGCTGGTCGCGGCACTGGACGACGGGGCGATCGCGGCCCGCGGTCTGGCCGAGGTCGAGGCGGCCGAGGGCGACCGTGCCAAGGCCGATGCACTGGCCCGCACGGCGCTGGCGATGTTCGAGGACTACTTCACCGTCTCGCGCCGCGTCCCGCTGATCGCCAAGCACGCCTTCGAGACGCGGGACTGGCCGCGATCCGTCGCGCTCAGCCATGAGCGCATCAAGATCTTCTCGGAGAGCGTCGAGCGCGGCGCGCCGGTGCTGCAGCGGGCGCTGCGCGCCCATGACCGGGTCGGCGGCTTCTGGAACACGGTCGAGGAGCGGTTCCGCGCGGCGCTGGGCGCGCGCTACGAGGCGGAACTGGCGCTCGCCTATCTCGCCACCCTCCGCCGCCGGGTCTACCAGGACACCTGGACGCCGGTGAACTATCATCGCCTGCACCAGGTGCGCCGCGGCCGACCGGCCTTCCTGACCCGCATCGAGGTCGGCGGCGCGCCGGATGCCGCGGCCATGGACGCGATCCTCGCCCTGCCCGAGCTGGAGGTCACCTGGCGCGACCGGGCGGGCGATGCGGCGACGGTGGCCGAACGGCTGGGCGCGGCCTTTCCCGACGGGATCGCCTGGATCGACATGATCCGCGCGGGCTTCTACCGCAACCGCGGGGCCTATCTGGTGGGCGAGCTGGTCGCCTACCAGCGTTCGGGCGAGACCATCGCGCACCCGTTCGCGCTGGCGCTGTTGCACGCGCCGAACGGGGTCTATGTCGACGCGGTGCTGACGCGGGAGACGACGCTGCGCCACGTCTTCTCCTCGACGCTCGCCAATTTCCACGTCACCACGGACGCCTATCACGACCTGGTCGACTTCCTGCACCGGCTGATGCCGACGCGCCCGCACGGGCTGCACTACTCGACGGTCGGCTTCAACCATATCGGCAAGCTGGCGGTGATGGAGCAGATCACCGATGCGCTGGACGGCCGGGGCACGGGCGTGCCGACGCGGCTGGACTTCGCGCCGGGGCCGCGGG